>DASWDK010000096.1:0-4337 GCA_036395335.1 Thermoanaerobaculia bacterium | reverse complement strand
CGCGAGGATGTGGGTGGCGATCCGGTCCAGGAACCAGCGGTCGTGGCTGATGACGACCGCGCATCCTCCGAAAGCGACGAGCGCTTCCTCGAGCGCGCGTAACGTATCGACGTCGAGATCGTTCGTGGGCTCGTCCAAGAGAAGGAGGTTTCCGCCGCGTTTCAGCGTCCGCGCGAGATGCAGGCGGTTCATCTCGCCGCCCGAGAGATTGCCGACCTTCTTCTGCTGGTCCGCTCCCTTGAAGTTGTACATCGCGACGTAGGCACGCGCGGAAATCTCGCGCTTGCCGAGGACGATGCGATCTTCGCCTCCCGAGATCTCCTCGAAGACGGTCTTTCCCGGATTCGGGCGGTCGCGATCCTGGTCGACATAGGACTGGACGACGGTCTCGCCGATCTCCAGCCGGCCCGCGTCCGGCTTCTCGTGCCCGACGATCATCTTGAAGAGCGTCGTCTTGCCGGCCCCGTTGGGACCGATGACGCCGACGATGCCGCCCCGCGGGAGGTCGAACGAGAGGTCTTCCATGAGGAGGCGATCTCCGTACGCCTTGCGGACTCCGTTCGCCCGAACGACGACGTCTCCCAGCCGCGGACCTGGCGGAATGTAGATCTCCTGCGTCTCGATCCGCGCCTCCGGCCCTCCCTCGGCGAGCAGCGACTCGTACCTCTCGAGCCGCGCCTTGCTCTTGGCGTGCCGTGCCCGCGGCGCCATCCGCACCCATTCGAGCTCCCGCTGAAGCGATCGGCGTCGCGCCGACTCCTGTTTCTCTTCGACCGCCAGTCGCGCTTCCTTCTGCGCGAGCCAGCTCGAGTAGTTCCCCTGCCACGGAATCCCCGCCCCGCGGTCGAGCTCCAGGATCCAGCCGGCGACGTTGTCGAGGAAGTACCGATCGTGGGTGACGGCGACGACCGTGCCGGGATACTCCGCGAGATGGCGTTCCAGCCACGCGACGGACTCTGCGTCGAGGTGGTTGGTCGGCTCGTCGAGCAGGAGAAGGTCCGGCCGCTCGAGCAGAACTTTGCAGAGGGCGACCCGCCGACGCTCGCCCCCCGAGATCTTCGTGACGTCGGCGTCGGCGGGCGGCAGGCGCAGCGCATCCATCGCGATCTCGAGCTGCCGGTCGAGCTCCCAGGCGTTGGACGCCTCGATCGCGTCCTGTACCCGCTGGTACTCCGCCATGAGGCGCTCGCTCTCGGCTTCCGAGAGATCCGATGCGAGCTTCTCGTTCAGCTCGTCGAACCGGGCGAGCAGAGCGCGCGTGGCGGCGACCGCCTCCTCGACGTTTCCGAGAACCGTCTTCGAAGGGTCGAGCCGCGGATCCTGAGACAGAAAACCGATCCGGGTCCCTTCCGCCGGATACGCCTCTCCCGCGAAGTCCTTGTCCACGCCCGCCATGATGCGCAGGAGCGTCGACTTTCCGGCGCCGTTCGCGCCGAGGACGCCGATCTTGGCGCCGGGGAAAAACGACAGCCAGATACCGCGAAGGATCTCCCGCTGCGGCGGGACGACCTTCCGCAGGTTGACCATCGTGAAGATGTACTGGTGGGGCATGGCTTCCTTACGTCATTCCGAGGCCGAAGGCCGAGGAATCTTCTCCGATTCCGACGAGATCCCTCGCTTCGCTCGGGGTGACGGCGGGGGCTCTCCGGGCGCTTCACCGATGTTCAGCCCCATCGTCCCGAGCAGCCGGTTCTCGTATCGCGCGTTGACGAAGCCGGCTTCTCGCATCATGTGCTCGACACCGCGCTGAGCCGGATACCGTTCGAGCGATGCGGGAATGTAGAGGTACGTCTCCGGATCGCCATGGAAGATCCAGCCGACGGCGGGCATCATCGTCTTCAAGTAGGCGAAGTAGAGCGAGCTCGCTAGCGGGTGCTCCGGTTTGCCGAAGTCGAGAACAACGACCCGGCCAGCGGGAGCGAGAACGCGGCGTATCTCGGAGAGCGCCTGCTGCGGATCCGCGATATTGCGCAAGCCGTATCCTACGGTCACCGCGTCGAAGACTCCGTCGCGGAAGGGAAGGCGCAGTGCATCCGCCGCGGCAAACGCCGCGCGGCTCGTCACTTTCCGCGCCCGGCTCCTCGCGACGGCGAGCATCGGCAGCGTGAAGTCCGCCCCGATGACGCGCGATGCGCCCATGGTCTCCGCGAGAAAGCTCATGTCGCCGGTACCACAGCAGAGGTCGAGGACCCGGGCCGGTCGGCGCGCGAGACCGTCGATCGCCAGGCGGACCCCCTCGCGCTTCCATTTGCGGTGCATCCCAAAGCTCATCACGTCGTTGACCAGGTCGTAACGCCGGGCGAGACGGCTGAACATCTCCCGGACCTTGGGCGCGCGATCCTCGTCGTAAGACAGGTACTTATTCAGGGTCAGGTCTCCACTTGCCACATTCAGGGTCAGGTCTCCACCTGCCACTTTACGGTAAAGTTTTGAACGATGGCCGTCGATCGCAAGCCCCGTCCGCTCGCCGAAGCCGAGTCCCGCAGGGTCGCGGAAGAGGCGCGCGAGACCGAGTGGACCGCGCCCTCCTTCCTGAAGGAGATCTTTCTCGGCAACTTCCGGCTCGACCTGGTTCACCCCTTCCCGGAAATCGCGTTCGACCGACCCGAGTTTCGCGCGTTCTCCGACCGGCTCGAGCGGTTCCTGGTCGAGGAAGTGGATTCGAACCGGATCGACCGGGAGGGGAAGGTCCCGCCGCAGTTGATCCAGCGGCTCGCCGAGCTGGGCGCGTTCGGGATCAAGATCCCGAAGGAGTACGGCGGCCTCGGCTTCTCGCAGCGCGAATACACCGAGGTGATGAAGCTCGTCACGAGCGTGGACGGGAACCTGACTGTCCTGCTGTCCGCGCATCAGTCGATCGGACTTCCGCAGCCCTTGAAGCTCTTCGGGACGAAGGAGCAGAAGAAGAAGTATTTCCCGCTCCTCGCGCGTGGCGCCGTCTCCGCGTTCGCGCTCACCGAGCCGGACGTCGGGTCCGACCCCGGTAATCTCTCGACGAGCTTCGAGAAGACACCAGAGGGCGACTACGTGCTGAACGGCGAGAAGCTCTGGTGCACGAACGGGACGATCGCGGAGCTCTACGTCGTGATGGCGCGCCACCCCGACACGAAGAAGATCTCCGCGTTCATCGTCGAGCGCGACTGGCCGGGGGTCGAGGTCGTCCACCGCCTTCACTTCATGGGACTGAAGGGGATCGAGAACGGGGTCATCCGGTTCACCAACGTGAAGGTGCCGAAGGAGAACCTGCTCCTCGCCGAAGGACGCGGTTTGAAGCTCGCCCTGGTGACTTTGAACACGGGGCGGCTCACTCTTCCGGCGACCTGCGCCGCCGCGGCCAAGCGGTCGCTCGAAATCTGCCGCGTCTGGGCGAACGAGCGCGTTCAGTGGGGTCAACCGATCGGACGGCACGACGCCATCGCGCAGCTCCTGGCGGAAATGGCCGCGACGACGTTCGCGATGGAGGCGATCACGGACCTCGCCTCCTCGATGGCCGACATGGGGGACCGGGACATCCGCCTGGAAGCTGCGGTCGCCAAGATGTGGAATTCGGAAGAGGGCTGGCGGATCGTGGACCGCACGATGCAGATCCGGGGCGGGCGCGGCTACGAGACCGCGGATTCGCTCCGCTCGCGCGGTGAGCCGCCGATCGCCGTCGAGCGGATGATGCGCGACTACCGGATCAACCTCATCTTCGAGGGTTCGTCAGAGATCATGCGCCTCTTCATCGCGCGCGAGGCGCTCGACAGTCATCTGGCGGTGTCTGCGAAGCTCTTCGACAAGAAACTGTCCCGCAAGGAGCGCCTCGCGGCGCTCCCGCGCTTTCTCGGCTTCTACGCCACGTGGTACCCGACTCGCTGGGCAGGATGGGGCCGCTGGCCGCGGTTCTCGGAGTTCGGACCGCTAGCCGGGCAGATCCGATACCTGGAGCGGACGACGCGCCGTCTCGCGCGCACGATCTTCCACCTGATGGCGACGCACGGCCCCAAGCTCGAAAAGCGGCAGGCGCTGCTGTTCCGGACCGTGGACATCGGCGCGGACCTGTTCGCGATGTCGGCCGCCGTCTCGCGAGCCGCTGGGCTGAGGCGGTCGCGTGCGCCGGAGGCGAGGAGCGCCGTCGAGCTGGCGGAGGTGTTCTGCCGGATGATACGCCGCCGGATCGAGTCGACGTTCGCCGCGATCCGCTCGAACGACGACGTGCGGAAGTACCGAACCGCTCGGCGCTTCCTCGACGGTAAGCACCGCTGGCTCGAGCGGGGGATGGCGCCGATGGCGGGGTTCGAGGAACTGGCTGTCCGACAAGCCGAGGAGGTCGAGAGACCCGTCGCCGCGGTGTGACC
>DASWDK010000095.1:0-3126 GCA_036395335.1 Thermoanaerobaculia bacterium | reverse complement strand
CGGCGCACGGACCCCAGGATCTCGCCCGAACGCACCATCCAGTTGACCGCGAGATGGCAGTGGCAGCTATCACAGTCGGACCAGTGGTAGTTCATCGGGCTCCTCTCCGTCTCATCCCCGCATTTCCTTGTGAGCCTTCTTGCGCTCGTACATGACCCCGTCCGCCTTTTCGATCGCTTCCTCGATCGAGACCCGTCGCGAGAAACGGGCGACTCCCACCGATGCCGCGAGAAACCGCGGGTACGCGCGCTCCTTCAACCGCGGGGTCTGGCGCACTTCCTCGATCTTGCCGGGGAGCATGTAGAACCGCCTCTTGGCGAGATCTTCGTCCATACCGGGAAGGATCACCAGGAATTCGTCTCCCCCCCATCGGATGAGGAAGTCGGCTCCGCGAATCAGCTTCTTGATTCCGGTTGCGATCGTCCAGATCGCCTTGTCCCCCTCTTCGTGTCCTTCGTTGTCGTTGATCGTCTTCAGCTCGTCCACGTCCACGAGAACCACCGTCCCTCCCGCCGCTTCGCGATCGAGGGACGGCCGGATCTCGTCGAAAAAGTGCCGGTTGTAGACCTCGGTCAGAGGATCGATCAACGCGAGCCGCTTGCGCCGGCGCGTGTCGTCGAGAGCGCGCGCGTGAATGACGGCAAGCCGCGCGTCCGTCTCCTCCATGGCCCAGATGATCAACCCGATTCCGAAGAGCATCTCGAGAAAGAGGTCGTAGAAGCTGGCGTAGAGGAGAAACGCGTTGTCGGGCCGTCCATGAGTGGCTGCGAGCCCGTAGGACACCGCATAGGCCGCCCGAAACGCGGCGGTCGCCAAGGCGACGAGTCCCGCGAACCGTTTTCCGAGACCGGAGGAGCGGCTGACGAAGATCAGGACCGCGACCGCACACCAGGCGATCGCGAGGAGGCCGGCATGGATCGAGTAGAAGAGCGCGCTCTGACCTGCCCAGAACACGAGGCCGAGTGAAAGGGGCAGGGCGACGACGGCGGTGACCGTCAAGGGTCGCGCGAGCGCCGTCTGGCGGTCCATCCGTCGCGCCGCCACGATGAGCGCGACGACGAAGAGAGTCTTCCAGTACTGAAAGAGAAAGTTCTCGAAGGGGAGGCGTCGTCCGGAGAGGAGAAGCAGCGAAGCGAGCGAGAGGGAGAGGAATACGAACGCCACTCCCGCGGCGTTCAGCGAGCGGTTGCCCTTTCCGCGCGAAAGATAGAGAAAGATCGCGGCGAGGAGTGCCGCCCCGACTGTATGGAGGAGCTGGCCGAGGAAAAGGATGTCCATGTATTGCTCTCAAGGGTAGAGACTTGCACGCCGCCGGTCAACGGCGCACGGAGCGGGGACCCTTCGATTCGACCCGTCGTCGCGACCGACTCGCAAAACGCGGCGCTTCTTCACCTGCAACGAGATGAGGTCCTCGACGGAATAGCCACGCGCCGTGCTACCCTTTCCGAAGAGCCTTGCAAGCCTTCGAAAAAGCGCCTCCGGACGTCCAGGAAATCCTTTCCAAGCCGATCAAGGAGCTGGGCCTCAAGCTCGAGGGCTCTCCGCTCGAGCGCTCGATCCAGCGGCTCTACCGGGAGCTCGAGCGAAAAGCGATCCGCAGGTTCCGGCCGGTCTGCTATCTCACGGACGAGTGGGGATGCCCGTCGGGCGAGCCCGTGATCGGAATCCCGTTTTACCTCGCGAACCCGAAGCTCGCGCGACTCGAGAAGGAGATGAACGATCTCGAGGACGAGCGCGAGATCATGATGTACCTGCGGCACGAAGCCGGGCACGCGTTCAACTACGCGTACCGCCTCTACGAGACACCCGAGTGGCGAGGCCTGTTCGGCCCGTTCCGGAGGCCGTACCGCGAGAGCTATCGCCCGGTCCCTTTCTCGAAGCGCTTCGTCCGCCACATCGACGGGTGGTACGCGCAGAAGCACCCGGACGAGGACTTTGCCGAGACCTTTGCCGTGTGGCTCACTCCGCGGTCCAACTGGCGCAAAAAGTACCGCGGGTGGGGGGCGCTCGCGAAGTTGAAGTACGTCGATCGAATGGCGCGCAAGTTCGGCGACGCCGAGCCGCTCCGTCAGAAAGGAAGGACCGACATCACCGTCGAAGAGATGGAGACCACGGTCGCCGACTTCTACGACAAAGCGCTGGTCGAGCCGCTCTCCGCCGAGGAGCTGCCGCTCGAGACCGACCTGACCGACATCTTCAAGGCCTCACGGCGGAGGAAGAAAGGCGTCCGTCCGGCTGCCGATCTGCTTCGCGAGAACCACAAGGCGATGGTCGACAAGCTGACCTACTGGACCGGCGTTCAGCGGCCGCTCGTCAAAGGCCTGGTCGAGGCGATCGAGTCGAAGGTGGCGGAACTCGGTCTGAGAGCGGAAGTGAAATGCGAGAAGGAGCACCTGACGGAAGTCACCGTCTACGCGACGGCTCTCGCCATGAACTATCTGACGCGCGGAAAGTTCGTGCAGGCGTGACCGGATGAGCTCCGAGAGGTTCAAGGTCGCGGTTCTCTACGACGTCTGGGAGGAGGAGGAGCCCGCGGAGCCCCCTCCGGAGAAGCCCGTCCGCGGCAAGCGGCGGAAAAAGAAGCGCGAGAAGGCGGACCGCGAGGAGATCTTCGACGCTCTCGGAAAGCTCGGCCACGAACCGTTCTACCAGGTGCTCGACGGCGAGGAGAAGAGCCTCGTCGCGCTCTCGCGTTGCAATGCCGACCTCGTCTTCAACCTGACCGAGTCCTATGCGGGCGACGACACGAAGGACATGAACATCGCCGCCTACCTCGAGCTGCTGGATTGCCGCTACACTGGCGCCGGCCCGCACGCGCTCTACCTCGCACAGGACAAGGCGCTCGCGAAGAAGATTTTTGCCTTCCACGGCATCAAGACCCCGTATTTCGCGACGTCCTATCGCGGCAAACTCGACCACTCGCACGACATCTCCTTCCCGTTGATCGTGAAACCGACTTCCGAAGACGGCTCGATCGGCATCGATACCGGTTCCGTCGTCGGGAGCATCAAGGAGCTGATGGAGCGCATTCACTACATCCAGGAGGAGTTCAATTCGCCGGCTCTGATCGAGGAGTACATCGAGGGACGGGAGATCTATGCCGCGATCATCGGCAACGAGAGCCCG
>DASWDK010000094.1:0-4553 GCA_036395335.1 Thermoanaerobaculia bacterium | reverse complement strand
GCCGACGTAACCGAGAGCGGTGCCGAGACCGGAAAGGCGGCCGTGCTCCGCCGGCGGGACGAGCTCGGGCATCATCGCGTTATAGAAGGGGAGCGCGAGCTGGTAGGCGACGTCGGCGAGCGCGAACGTCGCGAGAAGGATCGTCACGCCCGCGGCCGGCGAAAGAGATGCCCGTGAGATCGGATCGAGCAGCGCCGTCGTGGCAACGCAGGCGAGAGTCAATCCGACGACCCACGGTTTGCGGCGCCGCGAGACGTCCGAGCGGGCACCGAAGTAGGGCGCCGCGAAGAGCACGACCGCCGAGGAGGCGCTGGTCGCGAGCGACCACGCTGTCGCGGATGCGCCCCGCTCGGCGACGATCCAAACCGGGAAATACAGAGTCGCGATGTTCATGGAGAAGATCGTGTTGGAAAAGTCGTAGAGCGCCCAGCTCACGCGCTCGACGAGCCCGGCCCGCCCGAGGACGGAGAGCTCACCCGACGGAAGGACTTCGATGCGTTGGCTCATGCAGTGGGCGCTCGCTTCGGGAGGAATAGCATAGGGCGCCGAAGCGGAGGTCGACGATGCGGCGTTACGTTCCGGTGTTCCTGCTCTTCCTCGCGTGCGCGGCGAGGGCGCTTCCCGCCGCGGAGCCGACCGCGGCGAAAGTCACGCTCGCTCTCGTCGGCGGCCGGATCGTCGACGGCTACGAGGGCCGTCCGATCGAAGATGGCGTGATCCTGATCGCGGGCGAGCGAATCGCCGCTCTTGGTCCGCGTGCTGCAATCCGTGTCCCGGACGGCGTCACGACGATCGACACGCGCGGCATGACGGTCCTCCCGGGTCTCGCCGACATGCACGTCCACCTGATGATCCTCGGCCACGGCGACTACGAGCACTGGGACAAGACGTACCGGCCGCGCTTCCGCGACGAAATCATGCCGGCGGCGGCGCGCCAGCTGGTGACGAGCGGAGTGACGTTCGCGCGCGATCTCGGCGCCCCGCTCGAGGACATTCTCTTCGTCAGGCAGCGCATCGAGAAGGGGGAGATCTTGGGCCCGCGGCTCTTCGTGTCCGGTCCCTTCATCCAGCACAAGCCGTATTTCGAGTACGAGAAGGAGTTCCGCTGGGGCGTGACGGGCGCCGCGGACGCGCGCGCCAAAGTCCAAAAGGTGATCGACGCGGGTGTGGACGTCGTGAAGCTGATCGACCAGGACCAGATGACCGAGGAAGAGGTGAAGGCGGTCGTCGAGACGGCTCACAAGGGGGGCAGGCCGGTCGTCGCCCACGCCCATCGCGAAGAGGAGATCCGCCTCGGTTTGAAGTACGGCGTGGACAGCTTCGAGCACACCGGCCTCGCGACCGAGCCCGGCTACCCGGAAGACATCCTCCAGGGCATCAAGAAGCGCAACCAGACGCTTTTCTGGTGCCCGACGATCGAAGGGCTCTTTCTCTCCGAGTACACCGCGGACGTCTTTCCGGAGCGATTGAACGATCCGCGGTGGCAGGAAGGGCTCGCGCCGGACATCGTCGCGGACATCCGCAAATCACTCGAGAACATCACCGGCCTTCCGTACTTCGCGCTCGTGCGACGCCGGATTCCGACGCTGGCGAACAAGTTCCGGCAGCTCCGCGAGACCGGCGTCACGTTGATGGTCGGGACCGACTCCGGTATCCCGGGAAACTTCCACACCGACTCGACATGGCGGGAGCTCGCGACGTGGGTCAGGCTCGGGATGACGCCGATGCAGGCGATCGCCGGCGCGACGCGCTGGCCGGCGGTCTTCCTGAAGAAGGAAAAGGACATCGGCACGCTTGCGCCGGGCCGATATGCGGACATCGTCGCGGTCCGGGGAGACGTGTTGTCGAACGTCGAGCTGCTCCAGAGGCCGGACGTCGTGATCAAGAACGGCGCGAGAGTTCGGTAAGGGTTTTGCAGCCGGCAGGGACGGGAGAGGAGGACGGCAATGGAAGAACAACCGGGAAGAGGCGACTCCGAGCACTCGTTGATCGACGAGATGCGCGAGCTCGGTCAATCTTTTTCCGCGCTCGGTCGAACCGCGTTCAAAGGCGGTCGCGTGCTGTCGGTCGAGGTCCTGCGGTCGATCCGCGCGATCGTCGACCGTGCTCGCGAAGAGATCGAGCGGATCGCCGAGAAGAAGTGAACGCACGATCGAGGTTCGCGGTCGGGGGCATCGCTTTCGCGCTGGTGGTGCTCTCCGGCTGCGCAAGCTCGAAACGGGATCCGAACCTCGGGTACAAGTCGATCGACGCGACCGTCGTCGAGCGCCAGCACGATCCGCCGGGCTCGGGCGGGGCGAGTTACGCCGGCACCGGCAACTACTACCTTCTCTTCGAGGCGAAAGAGGGGGACGCGACCGCGCACTACCGGTTCCAGGTCACGCAGCAGCAGTACATCCGGTTTACCGAAGGAACTCACGTTCAGCTCTTCCTCGAAAACAACAACCTGCGCGAGATCCGACGGATCCCTTAGGGTCCGATGGACCCACGGCGACTTCCCGCCCGACCGCGTCCTCTCGAACCCGAGGTCCTGCCGCCCGGCGCGCCCGATCCGTGGGTCGAGAAGCTCGCGTGGTTGATGGATCGTTCGATTCCGATCGGCGGCCGATGGGCGATCGGGCTCGATGCGATCATCGGGCTCGTGCCGGGGCTCGGCGACCTCGTCGGGGCCCTCGTTTCCGCGGCAATCGTCTTGTCCGCGGTCCGCGCGCGACTGCCTCGCTCGGCGGTCGCACGCATGGTCGCGAACGTCGCGATCGATGCGGCGGTCGGTGCCGTGCCCCTGCTCGGGGACGTCTTCGACGCCGCCTGGCAGGCGAACGTGAAGAACGTCCGGATCTATCGCGAAGCGCTCGCCCGCGAGCGCAGCCGCACCCTCGACTCCCTCTTCGTCGCCGGGGTCGTCCTCGCGATCGTCGCGGTGTTCGCGATCCCGGTCATCGTGCTCATCCTGGTGCTGAAGCGGCTCTAGCTCGACGAGCTCCGCTCGAGAGCGCGCGGAGAGACGGTAGTCCGTCGTGTAGACGATCGCCTCCTCCGGGCACGCTTCGCCTTGTCCGCGAGTTCGTGCTTCGACTCTCTCGCTTTTTCGTTCTCTTCCACGCCAGGGAGGTAAAGCAAGCGACCGCAGTGGGGACAGGAGCACAGCGACTGGCGTCGGCGGATCGAAGAATCGATCTGCGGCGGGAGGCGCAGGTGGCAGCCGCCACAGTGCGCGCCGCGGACCGGAACGACCACGGGTCGGCGACCCTTGCGGCCGAGAGCGTCGTAGGCGGCCAGAAAGAGTGCCGGGATCACCTCGCGGAGCGCCACGCGGCGCTCTTCGAGCGCGCGGGCGAGACCGTCCATCAGCGTTTCTCTGCCGGAAAGCTGATCGTCGACTGCGGACAGGTCTGCCAGGGCGCGGACGGTCCTATCCATCGTTCATCGGTGCGCGGTCCTGGCCTCCGGCTCGAGCCGGCGTTCCGCTGCGGCAACGGCCTGGAAGATGGCGATGGCGTCGGGTGCATCGAGAATGGCCTTCACGGCGTCCTCGTACGCAAACATCTGGGAAAGTTTGTGCAACCACGGCAGGTAGAGCTCCTCGAACTTGAGGCCCAGGGCAAAGAAGAGGTGCGTGGGCTTGCCGTCTAGTGCGTCGAAGTCCACCCCGACCCGCGAGCGGCCGAGAACCATGAACGGTCGCGCGACTTGCTCCGGGTTGCGGCGAAGCGTGTGGAGGAACGCGATGCCGTTTCCCATTGCGCTCGGCATCACGTTCTCCCGCTCGATGAGTGCGCCAACGAACCAGGTCTTGTCACGGATGAGACCCAGACGGGCAGCCAGCCCGGCCAGCTCTTCGACCACGGTGTTCCTCGTGTCGGCCGCGAGCTCGGGAATGATGTGGTCCGGTTGAAAGCAGCTTGCCAGCTCGAGCATCCGCCGTGGCGAGCCGTTTAACCTCGGAGGGTCCAGATAGCGAGGCATGACGCCGAGCATCTGGTCATCCAGCCAGGTGTCGATCATCGCCTTCCGGAAGCGCCATTGATTGCCAACCTTTACGCCCGGAAGTGCTCCGTCGGAGACCAGCTTGAGCACCGTGCGATCGTTGACGCTCAGGTACTCGGCGAGCTGCTTGATCGTCATCAGGCGATCTTCCATCTGGCTCCGGTTAGGCCTAAAAAAGTGTTGACCTGCAAGTCTTTTTACGTAAAAATACCTTCTTTGTCAAGAAAGAGCATCGATCTACGCTAAATTGCGTAGAACTACCTGAAAGTCCGACTTAAAATGGAACGCGAGAAGACGGGCACGCCCGAAACGGACCGGACGATGACGGTTGCCGAGGTGTCTGCTTACCTGTCGCTTTCGGCGAGCAGCGTCTATCGGCTCGCGAACGAGCTGCGAGCTCTCCGGGTCGGCGGGCGCTGGGCCTTTCGCGCGGGCGACGTCGAGCAGTGGCTCCTGAAGCGGCGAACTGGGGACGAGTCACCGCTCGAACCTGTCGAGGAATTGGGTTCGAAGCTGAGACTTTTTTCTCACATGGATGAGAAGAACATCTTTCTCGACGTTCCCGA
>DASWDK010000093.1:0-2584 GCA_036395335.1 Thermoanaerobaculia bacterium | reverse complement strand
TAAAGCCCATCGACGTGTCGAGCGGAGCGCCCCGCAGGATGGCCGCCGCGGAGCAGCCCGATCCGAGCTGGAGGCTCACGAGCCGACCTCCGCCCTCGAGATCGGGGCGCAATTGGCTCCACCGACGCCACAGAGCTTTGTGCGCGAGTCCGTGGAATCCGAACCGTCGGATCCCATGTCGCGCGGCGAGGTCGGCGGGGATCGCATAGGTGGATGCGACCTTCGGCAGGTCGGCAAAGTATGCCGTGTCGAACACGCAAACCTGAGGCACTGTCGGCCCGAAGACGTCGCGGGCCGCCCGCGTCCACGCGAGGGATTCCGGTACGTGCAGAGGGGCGAGCGGCGCCAGCTCGGCCAGAGCCCGTGCCACGGAGTCATCGAGCAAGACCGGCTTCATGAAACGACTTCCGCCGTGAACGAGCCGATGCGCCACCGCCGCCAGCCGTTGCGAGGCGTGCCTTTCCAGAAAGCGCGCGATCGTTGCCGCGCGGTCTGCGGGACGCCCTCCTTCGTGATGGGAATCGAGCGTCTCGACTCGATTGCCCTCGGAGGCAACGAGAGAGAGCCGAACGGAAGAGCTTCCCGCGTTGATCGTCAGGATCGTCGGCATTTCCCGATCATCTTTCCTCGGAGAGATTTCATCACTTCGACGATCGGCAGGCTCGGACCGCCGTCGAAGAGCGCATCGCCGCCGTACAATCAGTCCCCTCATGCGCTACCGCTACGGCGACTTCCCCGTCGACCTCCTCCGTGAGCTGCTCACCTTCCAGGAGCTCACCAAGCTCTTTCTCCAGCTCGTGCTCCAGACGGGTGGCGACGTGGAGGAGGCCCTCACCTGGATGAAGTACCTCCAGGAGCGCGGGATGATCGACCCGTCGATCGACCTCGACCAATTCCGGCGCGAGCTCGAGAAGAACGAGGTCGTCGAAGAACGGAACGGCAAGCTCGCTCTGTCGGCGGCGGGGGAACGCCAGATCCGGCGCTCCGCGCTCGAAGAGATCTTCACATCGCTGACGAAGTCCGGCCCGGGTTACCACGCGATCCCGCGCGCCGGGGCAGGCGGCGAGCTCCTTCCCGAGACGCGGCCCTACGAGTTCGGCGACAGCCCCACCTCGATCGACGGCGTCCGGACGATCGGGAATGCGGTCAAGCGGGACGCGAACGACATCGCGCTGAAGCCGGAAGACTTCGAAGTTCACGAGGAAGAGCACCTGACCTCGTGCGCGACCGTTCTTGCGATCGACATCTCCCACTCGATGATCCTCTACGGAGAGGACCGCTTTACCCCCGCGAAGAAGGTCGCGCTCGCCATGGTGGAGCTCATTCAGTCGAAATATCCGAAGGACTCGATCGAGGTGCTCCTCTTCGGCGACGACGCGCGCCGCGTGCCGATCTCGGAAATCTCGAAGACGCAGGTCGGCCCGTTCCACACGAACACAAAGGCCGGGCTCGCCCTCGCCCGCAAGCTGCTCGTGCACCGCAAGAACCCGAACAAGCAGATCTTCCTGATCACCGACGGCAAGCCTTCGGCGATCTGGGAGCGCGGGCGGCTCTACAAGAACCCGTTCGGCCTGGATCTCAAGATCGTCAACCGCACTCTCGACGAGGCGGACGCCTGTCGGCGCGACGGAATCACCATCACGACGTTCATGATCGCGACCGACTCCTACCTAGTCGCCTTCGTCGACAAGCTCACCAAGATCAACCGGGGCCGCGCTTACTACGCATCTCCGTACAACCTCGCCGAGTTCCTTTTCACCGACTACATCCGGAACCGCAAGAAGTTCGTCCATTGAGCGCCGCCTGGATTCTCTTCGGCGCCGTGGTCCTGATCGCCGGCGTCTTCCTCGTACCCCGCCTCTTGATTTCTCGGGCGCAGGACTTGCTGGCGAAGCGGACCATGGCGCGCGAAGGCCACTCGATGAAGCTTTTGACGCGCGCCGAGCTCGTGATCGGACGCTACGAGCGAATTCCCGGACTGCTTTCGTGGCGCGACGACATCCTCGCCTTTCAGGGGATCTCCGGCAACACGATCAACATTCCGCCGTCCCGAATTCAGAAGATCGTGACCGCCGACCGGCTCGCGGCCGGGCGGCTGCTCTTCAAGCTCGAGGTCCTGCGGTTGACCGACACCGACGGCGAGGAACTGGAATTCGTCGTCGCCAAGAACACGGCGGACGCGTGGCGAAGGTTGCTCGGCGAGTGGTCTGTCCGCGAGCGCCAGGCCGGGGCGGCTCCCCAGGAAGTCGTCACACCGGGAAGGAACAGCTAGAATCGGATTCTCGTGAAGGCGCGGTTTCCCCTTCTCGTCGCCCTGCTGGCGTTCGCCGCCGCGAATGCCCTCGCGGCTCCCCCGACGAAGAAGCCGCGCGTCCGGATCACGCGCGGTGAGCGCGCGAATCCCAGTCCGGTTCTCGGGCGCGATCCCGCGATCTCTCCGGGCGGGTCGGGCTATCCGGCGGTCGTGCTGGGCGAGCCCGAGCGGCGCTGGAACGGAGAGCCGATCTCGCTCGATCTCAAGGACGCGGACATCCGCGACGTGCTCTTGACCTTCTCGAAGCTCGCGCGACTGAACATGGTGATC
>DASWDK010000092.1:0-2208 GCA_036395335.1 Thermoanaerobaculia bacterium | reverse complement strand
TACGGGGTGAAGCTCGAGAGCTTCGTCCCGATCCTCTCGCCGCTCGTCTGGACTACTCAGGAGACGGGCGTCGGTCCGGAGGTCCATCGAGTCCTCGATTTCCAGGAGGTCGATCCGAAGAGCGGGTTGCTCGTTCCGGTCTCGGAGGCCTCGCGAAAGGTTGCCGCCGTCTGGAACGTCGCTTCGTCGCGCGGCCGCAAGGTCGGAGTCGTCGGCTTCTGGGCGACGCATCCGGCGGAAAAGATCAACGGCTTTTTCCTCTCGGACCGGATCGATCCCAGCGCCGCGAGCCCGACCTCGAGCGGCATCGGCTATCCGGAGAGACTCGATGAGACGGTCCGGCGCGTCACGGCCCGGGAAGGGAAAGTTTCCGTGGCGGACCTGGATCCCTACGTCGAGGTCTCAGAGGCGGAGGTCGCGTCGATTCCCGCTACGCCCTCTTTCCAGAATCCCGTGTTCGGCCTCGCCGCCCTCTTGACGACGACCCGGATCACGCAACGTCTCTCCCGCGAGCTGTACGACAGCGAGCGTCCGGATCTCCTTGCGGTCTACTTCAAGGGGACCGACGAGGTCGGGCACCTGTTCGCGTCGTACGCGCCGCCCAAGCTCGCGTGCACCGACCCCGCGGACTACGAGCGTTTCCACCGTGTGCCCGAGACGTACTTCGCCATGATCGACGCCATGCTCGGACAGTGGATGCGCCGCGCGCGCGAGGACGGCGCCGTCTTGGTCATCACTTCGGACCACGGGTTCCGCTGGGGCGCGGACCGCTTGTGCGGTCGCGCCTCGAGCGAAGAGGCGACCGCGGCCGCCTGGCACCGGATGGACGGAGTCCTGCTCGCCTGGGGAAAGGACGTCCATCCGGGGCCGCCGAACGCCCGCGCATCGGCATTTGACGTCGCTCCGACCCTGCTGGCGCTCCTGGAGCTGCCGGGCGACCGTCAGATGCGGGGCGCGGCAATACCGATCGTTCCGAGACTCTCCACGCGCCGGGAGGCGGGAGTCCTGGCAAAGATTCCCGTCGAGACGGTGGCGTCGGCCTCGGTCGATCGAGAGCAGGCCGCGGAGTACACGAAGAAGCTCGTCGCGCTCGGCTACATCTCCGCGAAGGAGAGCGCCGAGCAGAAGACCGCCGCCCGGACCTCGGCCGGACTCACCAAGGGCGCCTGGAACAACCTCGGTATCTACCGACGCTTCTCGCTTCACGACGATCGCGGGGCGCGGGAGGCGTGGGAGGAATCCTTGAAGCTCGACCCCGGCTATCACTCCCCGCTCTTCAACATCGCGACGCTCGAGCGGGACCGCGGCCACTTCGAGGAAGCCGCGCGCTGGCTGCTGCGAGCGCTGGCGGCCGGCCAGCCGGAGCCGGAGGCGACCGTCGAGCGTTGGGCCGGGGAGTTCGAAAAACGGGGAAGAGCCGGGCTCACGCTGTTGCGGGCGGCGCACGCGGCATATCCGCAGAGCGAGTCCTACGCACGCAATTACGCCCTGCTCCTCTCGCGCAAGAATCGGTGCCCGGAGGCGCACGACGTCATCGAGCCGCTCGAGGGCTCGAATCAACCCCAAACCCTGAACATCGCGGGGGAGGTCGAGGCGTGTCTCGATCGCCCCGACAAAGTCCGAACGCTTTTCACCCGGTCTCTCGAGCTCGACCCCAATCAGCCCCGGGTCCGCGAAGCCCTCGCCGCGCTGCCGCGCTGACCATCTTCGGAACTCGGGGCGGACAGAGCCACTTCCTCGGGGACGAGCGGAGAGCACCCGCTTGGCCGACGCCGCCGTCGCTGAAGAAAAATCTTTGAAGCTGTCCGGTCGGGCGGCGCCTTCGCGAGAACAACGGCCGGAACTCAATCGCAAAAATCCGGCGAATCGGACGCGAGCGGTTGCGAGTTGAAACTGCGCGGGCAGCCGTCCCGCATGGCGGTTAGTTCGTCCGTCGGTTCGTGGCGCGTGCGTCGTTTTCGCGTCGCACCGCCACGGAGCGAGACGGGCTAAGGACGTCCAAGATATTGGGAATCCGTCCGGAGTTCTGGAGCGCCGGGCGGGGCGCGATTTTGCGCGCTGCATTTCGTCCACTTCAGGCGCCCCTTCATCCCTCTGTCCGCGCGGTTCGCCGAGACGTCGAGGAAATGGCGCGTGGCAGCCGCGTTGCTCTTCCGTCCCGGCCATGAACGCACTGACTCGCCTCGCGTCTTGCAGTTGGGACTCGTC
>DASWDK010000091.1:0-1733 GCA_036395335.1 Thermoanaerobaculia bacterium | reverse complement strand
TTTTCCGAGCAGGCGGTGCGTGGCGATCAGGATGTCCACCGAGCCTTCGGCGACTTTCTCGATCACCGTCTTCTGCTCCGCGCGCGGACGCAGACGCGAGAGCAGCTCGATCGTCACCGGGAAAGCGGCGAAGCGGCGGGTGAACGTGCGGAGGTGCTGGTCGGCAAGGATCGTCGTCGGGGCCAGCACCGCCACCTGCTTTCCGTCGAGCACCGCCTTGAAGGCCGCGCGCATGGCGACTTCCGTCTTACCGTATCCGACGTCGCCGCAGAGCAGACGGTCCATGGGCTTCTCCGAGTGCATGTCCCTTTTCACGTCGGCGATCGCCTGCGCCTGGTCGGGCGTCTCGTCGTACTCGAAGGCGTCCTCGAACTCCTTCTGCCACGGCGAATCCTTGGAGAAGGCGAAGCCGGGCGCGAGGCTGCGGCGCGCGTAGAGTTTCAAGAGCTGATCGGTCATGTCGCGCATCGCCTTCTTGACCGAAGCCTTGCGCCGGGCCCATCCGGCCCCGCCCAGCCGGTCGAGCGCCGGCTCGACCCCTTCGACCCCGGAGTACTTCTGGACGAGGTCGAAGCGCTCAACCGGAAGCAGGAGCGTCTTCTCCTCCGCGTATCCAATCTCCATGAACTCTCGGTCCTCGCCCTCCACGGGGACGCGCTTCAACCCCTTGAAAAGCCCGATCCCGTAATCGCGGTGAACGACCGCGTCGCCGAGCTTCAAGTCGCGCAGATCGGAGAGGAAGGCATCCGTCGGGCGCCGGCGAGAGACGGAGACCTGCCGCTCCTCGCCGAAGATCTCGCTCTCGGAGTAGAGAGAGAGACGCGGCTCGCGCAGGCGAAAACCGGAGGAGATGTCCGCCGGGACACCCACGAGCGCTCCGGGACGCCGCTCGGAAGAGACATGGAGCGAGTACTCGAGGGCGAAACGGCGGAGTTTCTCGGCTCCTCCGGTCTGCCTCACGGCGACGAAGACTTCTTCCCCCGATTCGAGCGCGCGTGTCAATTCCGCCGCCGCCTCCGCCGTACGCCCGGCGTGCGCCACGACCGCCTCCGCGGGCAGGCGAATCAATGCGCTTTCATCGGCCGAGAGGCCCAGCCGGTCCAGAATGACGGCCGCCCGCGAGAGGCTCTCCCGGATCCGAGGCGCGGGATGAAGGAGCTCCTCCGGCGCGAAGACGTCACGGTCGGGATCGCGGTCGCCGGCGAGCCGTTGCGAGAATTCCTCGATCGCTTCCTCGATCGACGCGGGTTCGACCGCCACGAGCAGGGGTCCCCCCCGCCCCGCGGTGTAGTCGAGCCACCCGGCCGGCATCGCAGACACGGCCGGAGCGAACACCGCGCTCTCGACGTCGGAGGGGAGCCGTCCGATCCGCTCGGTCAGGAGATACCGCGCCTCTTCCGATTCCTCCGCGGCGGCGAACGGAGGCAGCGCGACGTTCTGGAGGCGTTCGCGGGAGCGCTGCGTATCGGGATCGAAGACCCGGATCGAGGCGACCCGATCTCCATCCAGCTCGACTCGCACCGGAAGCTCGCGGTCGGGCGGGAAGACGTCGAAGAGGCCGCCGCGCACCGCGAGGTCTCCCGTCTCGATCACGAGGTCGGCGCGGCGATAGCCGACACGCGTCAACCGCGCGGTCAGACCGGGAAGTGAGACTTCTTCCCCCTCGGCGAGGGTCACGCGGAGTCGCAGGAATTCTTCCCGCGAGGGAAGGCGCGTGAAGAGCGCCCGCGCCG
>DASWDK010000090.1:0-1893 GCA_036395335.1 Thermoanaerobaculia bacterium | reverse complement strand
TCGCGGACGATACAACTCTCAAAGAGAAGCTCGGCTATCTCCAGCGGGAGCTCGCGCGCGTGGGCAACGTCGTCTTCCGCGGCATGCCCGTCGGAGAAGCGGTGTGGGAGGCTTACCTCGCGAAAGCGGACGAGTCCTCGGGCGACATCCTCGAGGAGGCCGCGGCGGGCACGCCGGTGCGCCGACTCCTGAAGACACACAAGGGGCGGATCGACGCCGTCGTCCGCCCCCCCCGCGCCGCGGTCGCCGGGACCGCCGCGATGCCGTGGTCCTTCATCTCTAAGAGATGAGCGACCCGGGACCCGAGCCCAAAGATCCAAGAAGGTTCGTCGGTCTCGTTCTCTTCCTCGTTCCCTTCGTAGCCGGTGCGCTCGATTTCCCGCCGCTCAAGCCGCCGGCGTCGATGTTCCGCGCGCACCGTGACCGGTTCCTGGCCAGGCTGCCGCCAAACTCGATCGCGGTTCTCCGCGCCGCTCCCGAGCGCACAATGTCGAACGACGTCGCCTACCTCTACCGCCAGGACTCCGACTTCTGGTACCTGAGCGGCGTCGAGGACCCGGAGGCGATCCTCATCATCCGACCCAATCCGTCCGACGGAAAGCAATTCATCGTCTTCGTCCGTCCGCGCAACCCCCGCGCCGAGTCCTACGGGGGGCCGCGGATCGGTCCGCAGGAAGCGGCCTCCGCCTACGGGGCAGACGCGGCCTTTTCCACCGAAGAGTTCCGAAACCTCATGACCCGCTACGAGCCGGTCTCCCGCACCTTCTCGGGTTTCCTGGCCGGCGTCGAAAAGGTTTATGTCTCCGACGGCGGAGACGCGGAATGGGCCAGCGGACTGCGGGAGTCGATCGCTTTCATGCGGGCGCGCGACGCGGGACCGTCGACGGTCGTCGATGCGCGCGAAGTCATCCACGAGATGCGCGTCGTCAAGGACGCCGACGAGATCGCGCTCGTCCGCCGCGCGACCGAAATCTCCGGCCGGGGCCACGTCCTCGCGATGAAAGCGGTGGCGCCGGGCAAGTACGAGTTCGAGGTGCAGCAGGCACTCGACGGCTACTGTTTCGAGAACGGCGTGCGGCGCATGGCCTATCCGTCGATCGTCGCATCCGGCCCGAACTCCGTTTTCCTCCACTGGGACGCAAACGACCGGGAGATCCGGGACGGCGACGTCGTCCTGAACGACTCGGGAGCCGAGTACGTCGGCTACGCCACAGACATCACGCGGACGTATCCGGCGAACGGCAGCTTCAACCGGGAGCAGCGCGCGATCTACGAGATCGTGCTCGCGGCGCAGAAGGCGGCGATGGCAGAGATCAAACCGGGGACTCCGCACGCCCGAGTCGGCTCTGCCGCGGCGCGGGTCCAGACGCAGGGGTTGGTCAAGCTGGGGCTCCTCTCCGGCGACGTCGACAGGATCGTGCGGGAAGACGGCCAGCGCGTCTTCACGAAGCACGGGATCTCGCACTGGGTCGGCCTCGACGTCCACGACGCCGGCCGATATTCCGTCGGAAGCTCCTCGCGGGCGCTTGAGCCCGGCATGGTGTTCACGGTCGAACCGGGGATCTACATCCCGGCGAACGCTCCCGGCGTCGACCGAAAGTGGTGGAACATCGGGGTCCGCATCGAAGACGTGGTTCTCGTGACCAAGGACGGCTACGAGTGCCTGTCGTGCTTCATTCCGCGCGAACCGGACGACGTGGAGAAAACGGTGCAGTCCGGAAACGGAAAGCCTTAAGCGTCGCCTCCGTTCGGCGGCGCCAAAATCGATATCGTCTCTTCCCCGACGCGGCAGGTCACCGGGGTTTCCAGGACACAGTCGCCGTCCAGCTGCACTTCCACCGGGTAGCTCTCGAGCGATCGGATCGTCGCGGTCCGGCCGCGGATGCATCGCGC
>DASWDK010000089.1:0-1868 GCA_036395335.1 Thermoanaerobaculia bacterium | reverse complement strand
AGAAGAGATCGGATGGCTCCTGCACGACGGACCCTTCTCCGACCTCGGCACCCCGCGAGACTTTCTTCGCGCGACACGCCAGGCGCTCACCCGCGGCGGACCATTTCCGCCGGAGAGCGGCACGTTCGATGCGCCGACGCGCATTCTTTCCAGGATCCCTCTCCGGGGGTTCGACGGCGTTTCGACGGTCGTTGGCCGCGCCTCGATCGGAAAGGGCGCGCGGTTGATCGAGAGCGTCGTCTGGGACGGCGTCGAGATCGGCGCCGGCGTTGATCTCAAGGACTGCGTCGCTGCCGGTGGGCGAGTGCCTCCGGGCGCGGCTTTCCGCGACGCCGTTCTGTGGGCCGCGCCGAAGGAAACGGTGACGGCCTATCCGTTGTCGGCAGGCGGCTGACCTTCTCACCTCCTCCAGCTCTTTTCACCGCGGACGAAGTAAAGGGTGTGGATCTTCGCGGTTCTTCCGAACACGCGCACGACGGCCATCCGGTCGCGTCCATCCCATAAGTAAACCGAGCCCGGCGTGCTCTCGCCGACGGGTGAGAAGGAGCAGAGATCGGAGTTGTTGAAGCGGATCGGATCGTCCAGGCGGTCGAGCTTGCTGCCGGGAGACGCCGGATCGGGAACCGGGGAGTCCTGCAGGATTCCGGGTCGCACGTCCCCTCGGAGCCAGGGAATCGCGAGGCCGAGCGATCGGTCGACGCCGGAGGCGATTTCCGACGTGCGCACGCCGTTTCCATTTCCGTCGCGGTAGAGGGCCCATTCGTAGCGGCCACCGTCTGTTCGGAACTTCAGGGCGACGGCGACTCCTCTGGTCAGAGCGTACGAGCGGGCCCGGAAGAACGCAGCCGCGAGCTCGGCGGCTGCCGAGCGGATCGCCAGAGATGCCTGGAGCTGAAAGGCGCCGGCCGCCGTCGCCGTCACGAGCGCGGCACCGAGCGCGAGCACGATGACGAGCTCGAGCGAAGTGAATCCGCGCGGAAAGGAAAGCCCGGGACCGCTCGCGCGGACCCGGGCGGGCACGATCGTCACCGTCCCTTGCCCGCGGGGACGGAAGCCGGAGCGGACTTGGGAGCGGGCTTGTTTTTGGCGGGAGCGGGACCTTCCCGTTTCCGGGCAGATCCCAGGCGAACCTTGGCGGCAAGTGTGGTGGGGCCGCTCACGGCGACGTAGGGCTTCAAGGTCAGAAAGAGCTTTTCGCCGATTCCCTTCACCTCCATCAGGTCCTCGGGTCGGGCGAACGGTCCATGGGACTTGCGGTAATCGAGAACGCGGCCCGCGACTTTCTCCCCGATGCGCGGCAGAAGGGCGATCTGAGTCGCGGACGCCTGGTTGATGTTGACCTTTCCGCCAGCCGGGGGCGCGCTCGAAGTGTCGGCGGTCAAGCCGGCCGCGGAAAAGAGAACGAGAGCAGCAAGAAACGACGCCAGCTTTCCGCCGCGAGCCGGGCCGAGCGCGGAAGGGAGGCGTTTCAGAGATCGAGTCGTCATTCGAAGCTCCTTTGCGGTTTCGGGATCGGACGTCGTGCAACAGAGTGTTTCGGGGTCGTCGTCCTCATCGAGCTTTCGCGATCAGGCGTTCTCCATCGGCACCTCCTGGGTTCTTCGTGCCGGGAGCATCGCGAGAAGCGTGCCGCGAGCTGCGCTTGCCGGAACCTCTGTGCCGGAAGGATTTCGCGCGCAACCGGCCGAGCCGGGCGACAGGACGGAGGGAAAGAAAACTGTCGGGTCGGTCGAGGAAACGAACGGAATTCGCTCACCGGGAAGGACTCGCGCGACGGGAAAGAGGGATTGCCACCTGACCGGAGTTTTGGCGGAGTCCGAAAGAGTCGCCGATAGACTTCGTGGTCGTGGCGGATCGGGGGTTCGTCG
>DASWDK010000088.1:0-13905 GCA_036395335.1 Thermoanaerobaculia bacterium | reverse complement strand
GCGCCGCGGGCTCCGTCGGCGTGACGATCCTCCGCGCCCTCCTTCGCGCGGAAGACGGCGGAGTGGCCCCCGGCGATGACCGCGACCACGCGTCGCGGATCGGTGCCGAAGGTGGGTGGAAGCTCCGCGGCCTCCAGGACCGCGAGTCTCCCGCTCGTCCCGGCGCCGAAAAGGAAGCACGTGCGGCCGGAAAGATCGGTCGTCCGGAAGAGCTCCGCCGCGCGCAGGATCGCGGGCCTCGCTTTGCGGAGCGCCTCGAGAACACGCCGGTCCTCCGCCTGCATCAACGCGACGATGCGCTCGATCCCCACCCGGTCGAGACGAGCGCTCTTCGGGTTCGTCGCCTCGGTCGAGAGTTGCTTCCAGGAATTTCGCCGGATTCCCAACTCAACCCTGTCCGATTTCATCGGTCGTTTCCAGGATCGATTTCACCTCGCCCGCGTCGTTGTACGCGTGCGGAGAAAAGCGCGCGGCGCCTTCGCGAGCGGAGACGATCACGCCGCGACTCTCGAGCGCCTTGACCACCTTCCGCGAATCCCCGTCGGGCGGGACCGCGGCGAGAATACCGGACGCGAGCGGCTCGGGTGAAACGATTCGCCACCCGCGCTCGGCGAGGCCATCGCGCAGGGCCTCCACGAGCCGGAGGATGCGCCGCTCGGTCTCTCCAGCGCCCATCTCTTCCAGGAGGTCGAGCGCCGCTCCAAGGCCCAGGACCTGCGCCGTCGGGAGCGAGCCAGGCTCGTAGCGCCGGCCGCTCAAGTGGAAGTCGAGCCGGTAGTCGAGGTACGTGTGATCGCTCTGGACGTTCCACCAGCCGGCGGCGATCGGCGGCACGCGCTCGCGTGCTCCTTCGGCGACGTAGAAAACGGTGCACGCCTCAGGGCCCAGCAGCCACTTGTGGGAATCCGCGGCAAGGACGTCGATCCCCGCATCGCCGACGTCGATCGGAAGGGCGCCGAGACCCTGGATCGCATCCACGACCAGGAGGATTCCCTTTTCCCGGCAGAACGCGCCCAGCTCCTCGATCGGGTAGAGCCAACCGTTGTGA
This sequence comes from Thermoanaerobaculia bacterium, assembly GCA_036395335.1. Taxonomy (GTDB): domain Bacteria; phylum Acidobacteriota; class Thermoanaerobaculia; order UBA5066; family Gp7-AA6; genus Gp7-AA6. The sequence continues at coordinate 12,857 of DASWDK010000088.1, read as the reverse complement.
AAAGCCACCCAGGAGACCGCGACGATGCGCGTCCGTGCGTCGACTTTCGATGCGATGTCGTCGACCGTCACGCGCCCCTCCCGATTGCGTGCCAGACGGTACTCGACCCCGCGCTTCTCGAGGAGCATCCAGGAATAGACGTTCGGGGGGAACTCCATGTCGTCGCCGACGACGTTGTCGCCGGGCTGCCAGGGGAACGCCTGTGCGACGGAGTTGAGAGCCCAGGACGTCGACGGGAGAAAGGCAATCTCCGAGGCGCGGGCTTTGAGCAGCCGTGCCGCCTTCGCACGGGTCTCCTCGATCGTCGCGTTCCAGGCGCGCCAGTCCGCCGCTCCGCGGTCTCGGACGTTCTCGGTGTGCGCCGTGATCGCGTCCGCGACCCTCCGCGGCAACGGCGCCACCGCGGCGTGGTTGAAGTAGACGAGGTTCCGGCGGACGGGAAATTCTCGGTCCAGGTTCTCGGGAGAGAAATCGAACGGCACGTCTCGGCTACGTTGGATTTTCGACCGTGGACTACTTTCAGGTGGTCGCCTTCGCCCGCTCGTAGCGACCCCGTCACGTTTCCGCGTTCTGATGCGATAACAGTAACAGACAGATGATGGCGTTCCCCTCCGACGAGTTCCTGATGACCGCCTTCACGAAGGGCGATCGGACCTCTTTCGATCGGCTCGTGTCCCGATACAGTTCGACGCTGGACGCCTATTTTCGGAGGCGGCTTCCCGACGATGGTCGAGCCGAAGAATTGCGTCAGGAAACCCTCCTCGCGATCTATTCGCTTGCGCCGTCTTACCAGGCGAAAGGCCGCTTTCGATCTCTCCTCTTTTCGATCGCCTACCGGAAACTCGTTTCCGCGCGGCGGGCCGAGAAGCCGACCGAACCCGTCACGGAAAGACTGGAGGCTCCGAGGGAGCATCCCGATTCCCTTCCGATCCGAGCGGCTCTGCGGGACCTCTCCGAGCCTCTGCGAGAGGCGTTGATGTTGAAGTATTTCGAGGGACTGACCTCCGCGGAAGCGGGAGAGGTTCTGGGCTGCTCCGCGGAGGCCGTTCGGGCACGCGCGTGCCGGGCGAGAAGCGCGCTTGCACGTCGGTTGGACGAGACAAGGAGAACGCGATGACGCACGAAGAGTACCTGTCGAGATTGGACGGATTCACGGACTCGCCGGGGGACGTGAAAGAGGTCCTTCATCACGCGGATTCCTGCGCGAACTGCCGGAAGGAGCGCCGCCGGGTCGAGCGCTGGCTCTTCCGTTTGGATCCCGCCCGGAGGTCGATCGCCGAAGAAGTTGCTCGGTTCGCAGCGACGGCTGCTCTTCTTGCGATCGTCCTCCTTGGCATGCACCGGCTGTCGGCCGGACCGGAAGAATCGGAGATCACTCAGCCGGCGCGCTATCGGATCGTGGGGAACGCGTCCGGCGTCGTGGCCTATACACCGTCGGGCATCGTGGTCGGCCTGGCATCGAACTCCGCGGAGAAAGGAATGACCCGGTGAGAAGAGGAATGCTGCTTCTCGGTTTCTTTCTGGCGTCGTCTCTAGTCGCAGTCTCGTCCGATTTCAATCCGAAGGAGCCGATTTCGCTCGACCTGAAGGACGCAAAGATCACCGAGGTCGTTCAGACCCTGGGTGCGCTCGCGAACCTGCCAGTCCTCATCGATTCCGATGTCGAAGGCGCGGTGACGATCCGGCTCCATGATCCTTATGACGTCGCGCTCGAGAAACTCTCGACGGCGACGGGACTTTCAATCCGGATCGAGAACGGCAGGCTCGTCGCGTCGCGCGGAATGAAAGTCCCGCCCGCAGCGCCGCTGCTCCCGAACGAATTTCGGAATGCACGCCGAATTCTGTTGACCGAATATCACCGGGCGGCCTCCAACCCCCCGCCTCTGTTCGCGCGCGTGATGTGGCACGGTAGGGAAGTGTGTTACCGAGCGAACTTCCGGAGGGGTGAGGGACGGCTGCTGGAGGTTCCGCTTCCGGGTTCGGGCGAAACCGGCTCTGTCGTCGTCGCGCTCGTGGACTACGACCCGATCTTCAAAACGAGCTACGTCGCAATCGAGGGGCCGGGAGGAGAGCTCGAGCGAATGTTCGCCCTCGGTTCTTCCGGCACGGTGTCGTTCTCGTCCGGCTCCGGGGAGGAATTGCTCCGCGTCGTGACGACCACGGATTCGAGCGCGGGGAGCTGTCTCGAGGGGACCCTCCGAAGTTCCGCTACCGGCAGTTCGTTTGTCGTCCTGCGGCTGGAGGGGAGATCGGTCGGGGAAGGCAAGTCCTCGCGAATCCTCCTCGCACCACGAGTGCAGTCGAAGACGGGAGCGATCGTCAAGACTCTTTCTGGTGGCCCGGATCCCGACTCCGGCGAGCAGAGAGGGTTTGTGGTGGCTGGATACCTCGCGAGAGACGGCAAGGCGGTCGCGCTTCTCTTAAAGGCGCGCGCGAACTGGACCGACCCGAAGGACGGAGAGGAGTACTACTTCACACAGTCGGTCGTCGATCCCGAGTCGCGATTTGTACCGCTGACCCGGGAAGGTGTCGTGGCTGCGAGGCTTTCGCGAGGCGTTGCGACCGCCGAGCCTGTCGAGCTACGGGTCTACGGGGAGGAGTGAGAGTCCGACCTCACTCCAGTCGGTCGGTTTACAAGGACAGAACCTTGAACGGCGCGACGGCGCCGGTCTTCTCCCACGCCATCCCGATCTTCCCGCCCTGGTCGGTCACGTCGACGAAAGCGATCGTGAACTGGTCGACCGAGAACATCGGCGTCGCCATCTTCATCGGGACGCGCACGACGTCGAACTTCGGGTCGTAGTTGAACGCTCCCCAGGTCTTCGTCTTTTCGTTCGCGTCGTATTTCTCCTGGCGCGGCTGCTTCGAGACGACGAGAGTCCAACCCGGCTCTTTCAGATCCACGAAGAGCGAGTACTCGCCGGGCTCGAGTCTCTTGCCGCCGATCTCGAGCGGGACCTCCGTGTTCAACGTCGTCGTGACGTTGGCGCCCGCGCGCCACAGGGGAGCGCCGGCATTGACCTGCTTTCCATACTCGGCGCCCGCGCCGAAAATGCTAGTGCGGCCGCGCAGGACGGGGCGTCCATACGTGATCTCGATCCACTTGCCGCCGGTGTAGGTCCGCTCGCCGTCCTTGTCCGGCGCACTCCACTTGCCGCCGACCTGCGTCGCGGCAACGCCGACCGGCGACATCGGCTTGCGGGGTTGTTCCTGGCCGATGGAAAGATTGGCGAGACCGAACAGCAAGAGCCCGGTGATCGAAGCTCGGATCGTTTTCATCGCTCTCTCCTTCCGCATTCTGAGCGCCGCGTAGTATAGAGTGCCGCGCGCTCGCCGGAGTCGAACGAATCGGCGTCTGCGATTCGGCGCGGCGTCACGAGAAAGCGAGGACCTCCCATGTCCACGGAGAAGAAGCCGATCATCCTCGTCACGGGCGCGACCGGCCAGCAGGGAGGAGCGACGGCCCGCGAGCTCCTGGGCAGAGGTCATCGCGTGCGGGCGATGACGCGGAAGCCGGAAGGAGAGAAGGCGCGCGACCTCGCCGCGAGCGGCGCGGAGGTCGTCCAAGGAGACCTCGACGACCCGGCTTCGGTCGAGCGCGCGCTCGAGGGTGCCTGGGGAGCCTTTGCCGTCCAGAACACGTGGGAGGCGGGGGTCGAGCGGGAAGAGGAGCAGGGCAAGCGCTTCGCGGAGCTCGCGAAGAAGGCGGGCGTTCAACACTTCGTCTACAGCTCCGTCGGGTCGGCGCACCGCCGGACGGGGATCCCGCATTTCGAGAACAAGTGGAGGGTCGAGGAGACGGTTCGCCGCTCCGGTTTTCCCTCGTACACGATCGTGCGTCCCGTCTTCTTCATGGAGAACTTCGCCTCTCCGTGGTTCCTCCCGGCGCTCAAGGAGGGAAAGCTCGCGATCGGCATCCGGCCGGACACAGTCCTCCAGATGATCGCGGTCCGGGACATCGGGAAATACACTCTCCGGGCATTCGAACGGCCCGACGAGATGAACCGGGCCGAGGTCGACATCGCCGGCGACCAGCACACGATGCCGGAGACCGCGGCGATCCTCGGGAAGGCGATGGGGCGCGACGTCCAGTTCGTGAGGACGCCGATCGAAGAAGTTCGCAAATGGAGCCCGGACTACGCCGCGATGCTCGAGTGGTTCGACCGCGTCGGATACGACGCCGACATTCCGGGCAACGAGAAGCGGTTCGGCATCCGCCCGACCAGTCTTCGGGAGTGGGCCGAAGGAGCGAGCTGGGATTAGTCGCGCGCGTCGGACCGCAAATTTCGATCGATATAGACTCCGCGCGCTTTTCATGAGGAGCCGTCGAGAACCGGCGCGCGGGCGTCTCGCTTTCGGCGTCGCGGCCGCGTGTGCCGCAGCGCTCGTCTCTCTCGTCGCGGGCGCGGCGAGCGACGTCCGGAACGGGGACCGCTTCTCCTTCGCCCTGACGGGCGCCCGCATTCTCGCGGCGCCGGGCCGGACGTTCGATCCGGGCGTCGTCGTGGTGCGCGGGGGCGTCGTCGAAGCGGTGGGCGCGGCGGGCAAGGTCGCGATCCCGGCCGACGCGCGCGTCTACGAGCTCAAAGACAAGGTCGTGCACGCGGGGTTCGTCGATCCGTACGCGTCCGCGGATCGCCTTGCGGGAAAGAAGCCGCGCGGTCCGTCGGATGAAGAAGAACCGTCCGAGGAGAGAACGCTTGCTGCCCCGCGGCGCGCCAGAGGACCTGCCGGGCACCCGCTCGAGTCCGTGCACGCGGACGAGCGCGTAGTCGATTCCCTGACCATCGCCGACCGCGTCTCCGACGCTTACCGGCGGCTGGGCTTCGCGGTCGTCGCCGCCGCGCCGCAAACCGGGATCCTCCGCGGGCGCGCAGCCGTCGTGAGCCTCGCCGACGGACCCTTGTCCGGGCGGGTGCTGGAAGCGCAGAGCGCGCAGGTGATCTCTCTCGACCCGGAGCGCATCGATTTCACGAGCTTCGGCCGCGCCGGATACCCGGTCTCCAAGATGGGCGCGGTTGCGCTCGTGCGGCAGAGCTTTCTCGATGCGCGGTGGTGGGGGGAAGCGGAACGAGCATACGCGACGCATCCGGCGGGACAGGCCCGCCCACGCGTTGTGACTGCAAACGCCACGCTCCTGCCCGCCGCAAGGGGAACCGAGACGGTCGTCTTCGAGGCGTCGGACGTTCTCTCGCTGCTGCGCGAGTTCAAGATCGCGCGCGAGATGAAGCTCCGGGCGCTGTACGTCGGCGCCGGAGACGAGTATCGGCTGCGCGACCAAGTAGCGGCGCAGAGGCCGGACCTCGTTCTGCGGGTCGATTTCCCGCGTCCTTACAAGATGGACGATGATGCGGAGTGGCTGGACGTCCCTCTCGAGCGGCTTCGCGCGATCGATCGAGCGCCGTCGAATCCGAAGTGGATGCGCGACGCCGGCGTCACCTTCTCATTCACCACCGCGGGCCTCGACGATCCCGACGACTTCGGGCGGCGGGTGCGCGCAGCAATCGCGCGTGGCCTCTCGCGTGCGGACGCGCTCGCGGCGGTCACGACGATTCCGGCGCGCCAGCTCGGCCTCTCCGACCGGCTCGGGGAGATCGCGCCCGGAAGGATCGCGAACCTCGTCGTCGAGACCGGCGAGCCGTTCACCGCCGGATCCCGCGTCACCGAGATCTGGATCGACGGCAAACGGTACGAGACGCCGGAGAAACGGGACATGGGACAGGGGACGCGGGAGGAGGAATCTCGGCCCGACGTCCGGGCCTTTCCCGCGCGCGACGACGGGCCGATTGCCGCGCCGGGAGCAGTCGTTGTCCGCGGCGCGACCATCTGGACGCAAGGCGCTTCGGGAATCCTCGAGGACGCCGACCTCGTCGTCTCCGGCGGAAAGATCGTCGCGGTCGGCCGCGGGCTCACGGCGCCCGCGGGTGCGGTCGAGATCGACGGCCGCGGCAAGCACGTGACGCCCGGGATCATCGACTGCCATTCCCATACCGCGATCGACGGCCAGGTCAACGAGTTCACGAACGCCGTCACCGCGGAGGTCCGGATCCGGGACGTCCTCGACCCGTTCGACGTCGCGATCTATCGCGAGCTCGCCGGTGGAACGACGGCGGCGAACGTCTTGCACGGCTCCGCGAACGCGATCGGAGGACAGAACGCGACGGTGAAGTGGCGGCGCGGCGGCGGGCCCGACGACCTCCTGATAACGACCGCGCCGGAAGGCATCAAGTTCGCCCTGGGAGAGAACCCGAAGCGCTCCAACTTTCAGCAGGCGCCGCCGCGCTATCCGCAGACGCGCATGGGAGTCGCCAACCTGATCCGCGAGCGCTTCCTCGCCGCGCGCGACTACCGGCGTCGTCAGGAGGAATATCGGAAGGCGTCGGCGGGCAAGGGCAGCTCGGTCGTGCCGCCCCAGCCCGATCTCCAGCTCGAGGCCATCGCCGAGGTCCTCGAAGGCAAGCGCAAGATCCACTGTCACTCGTACGTGAAGGACGAGATCCTCCAGATGATCCGCACCGCCGAAGAGTTCGGCGTGAAAGTGCAGACGTTTCAGCACGCGCTCGATGGATACAAGATCGCCGACGAGATTGCGAAGCACGGCGCGGGAGTCTCGCTCTTCTCGGACTGGTGGGCGTATAAGTTCGAGGTGTACGACGCGATCCCGTACGCGGGGCCTCTCCTTCACGAGCGCGGAGTCGTGGTCTCCTACAACTCCGACTCGGACGAGCTCGCGCGGCGCCTGAACGCGGAGGCGGGGAAGGCGGTCAAGTACGGCGGGATGCAGCCCGCCGACGCGCTCGCGTTCGTGACGTCGAACTCGGCGAAGCAGCTCGGCATCTTCGATCGCACGGGCTCGCTCGAGCCGGGCAAGGACGGGGACTTCGTCGTGTGGAGCGGCGACCCGCTGGCAAGCTCGACGATGGCGCTCGAAACGTGGATCGAAGGGACGAAGTACTTCGACCGCGCCGCAGATCTCGCGCGCCGACCGGCCCTCGATCGTGAGCGCTCGGAGCTGGTCGCGAAGGCGAAGAAGTTGGTCGAGCGGGGCAAGCCGGAGGAGGGAAAGGGCGCTCTCGCTCCGGCGCTCCCTCCGCCGCAGGCGACGCGTGCGCCCGAGCAGCCCGAGATCCCGCCCCCGCCGCGTCCGGCTGCGCCGGCGCCGACGCCCACGCCTTCGAGGAACCGCTCGTGAGGTGCATCTTGGCAACGGCCCTCTTCTCCGCCGCGACCGCACTGTCTGCCGAGACGATCGTGCTCATCGGGGGCACGGTCCACCCCGTGAACGGATCCGACATCCCGAAAGGCACGGTCGTCATCACCGACGGAAAGATCGCTGCGGTCGGCGCAAACGTGACCGCCCCCGCCGGTGCGAAACTCGTGGACGTCTCGGGCAAGCACGTCTATCCCTCGCTCGTTGCCGCCGCGACGAACCTCGGCCTGATCGAGATCGGCGCGGTCCGCGCGACCGTCGACGTCGCGGAGGTCGGCGAAATCAACCCGCAGGCCCGCGCCGACGTCGCGATGAACTTCGACTCCGAGCTGCTCCCGGTGACCCGATCCGCCGGAGTCCTCGTCGCGGGCGTCACGCCGACGGGAGGGATCGTCTCCGGCTCGGGGGCCGCGATGAAGCTCGATGGCTGGACGCGCGAGGACGCCGCGATCCGCTCGCCGGCGTACGTCACCGTCACCTGGCCGGATCTCTCGATCGACCGATCGCCGCAGTCGCGGTTCTCCGTGCGGATCCAGGAGAAACGCCGCGATGAAGCGGTCGCGAAGCTGAAGGACGTGTTCGCTGACGCCCGGGCGTACTTGAGCGCGCGAGGGGCGGAGGGGAAGACGGGGATCCCGCGGCACGACGCCGATCCGCGGCTCGAGGCGCTCTCCCCGGCCATCGAAGGAAAGATCCCCGTCCTCGTGATCGCGGACTCGCTTCTCCAGATCCGCGCGGCGCTCGCGTGGGCGAAGGAGGAGCATTTGAAGATCGTGATCGGCGGCGGGCGGGATGCCTGGCGCGTCGCGACGGAGCTCGCGCAGGCGGGCGTGCCGGTGGTCCTCGACCCGGTCATCGGGCTTCCCACGCGGGCCGACGAGCCGTACGACGCACCGTTTGCCGCCCCGAGGATCTTGTCGAAAGCCGGTGTTCGGGTGGCGATCACGGAGGGAGACTCCTCTTTCGCGCGCAACCTGGCGCACCACGCCTCGGTGGCGATGGCGTTCGGCTTCCCCCGGGAGAAGGCGCTCGAAGCGATTACACTCGAGCCGGCGCGGATCCTCGGAATTGCCGATCGCGTTGGCTCGATCGAGCCGGGCAAGGACGCGACCCTCTTCGTGTCGGACCGCGACGTGCTCGACTTCCGCTACAACGTCGTGGCCGCGTACGTCGACGGACGGCCGCTCGATCTCTCCGACCGCCACAAGCGGTTGTACGAGCGATACAAGAATCGGCCGAAGCCGGGCGGAGGGAAGAAGTAGTCGGACGATTATCCCAGTCGAAAAGAATTCGACATCGGACAGGAGGTCATCATGAGACGCGCTCTTCGAAATGCTCTCCTTCTCACTTTCCCGGTTCTATTTGGAGTGGGTTGCAACGACGACGATTCGCCCACCGCGCCGCGACGCGACACCCTCACCCTCCGAAGCATCATGCCGGCGAGGGCCACGCTGCTCTCCCGCGGTCAGACCACGCATTTCGCCGCCGTTCTCCAGTACGAGTTCGCGACGTCGCCACGGGGTAGCCTCATCGTCACTGTCCTCGAATCCTGGCGTTCGAACCTCTTCGACATACGCGTCGAGACTCTCGGACAGCTCGACTCCCGAACCGGAGAGGTTTCCGTGTCGGTCGATGTCGCTATTCCCCCGACGGCCGCCGGAGGGACGCTGGACCTCCCCTTCAGCATCATTCCCGAAGGGGCCTCGGAGCCTTCTGCGTCCGCCGCCGCAAGCTACGGGGTTGCCTCACAACGACTGCAGCTCGAGCTGGCCTAGACTACGTCCTGCGCGATGAAGTGGCTCTTCAAGGAAGAACCGACCCACTACTCTTTCGACGACCTCGTCCGCGAGAAGCGCACGGTCTGGTCGGGCGTGAAGAACCCGCTCGCCCAGAAGCATCTGCGGTCGGTGAAGAAAGGCGACCGGATCTTCTACTACCACACGGGTAACGAGAAATCCGTCGTCGGGATCGCGAAGGCGACTGGCGATGCCTACCCCGACCCGAAGGATAAGAGCGGCAAGCTCGCCGTCGTCGACGTCACGCCGGTGAAGAAACTTCGCCGGCCCGTCACCCTCGCCGAGATCAAGGCGAAGGCATTCTTTCGGGATTTCCCGCTGGTCCGGATCTCGCGCCTCTCGGTCATGCCGGTCTCCGACCGCGAGTGGAAGGAAATCGAGAAGATGTCAAAGGCTGGGGACTGACCTCTGGTCTCGACCGGTCCGAGGTAACGGTCGAGCCAGTCGAGGATCTCCCAGATCATTTACGTGAGGGCTTCGTTCACCACTTTCGATCTCAAAGTGGCATGTGGAGACCTGACCCTCAATGTGGCAAGTGGAGACCTGACCCCTTCTCAGTAGATCAAGACCTGGTCTCCGACCTGCGCCATTTCGAAGACCTTCTCCATGTCGGCGTCGCCCAGGCGCACGCAGCCGTGGGAGACACTTCGGCCGAGCTGGTCGGTGGCGAGAGTCCCGTGGATTCCGTAGCCGCTGCCGATGTTCAGGCGGTACTTGCCGAGCACCTTGTCGAACCGTCGCTGGGGTGAACCCGACGGCGGAACGACGATGGCTCTGCCGGTTTCGATCATCTTCCCGGGCGGGAGCTCCCGCTCGGAGCCGTCGGCGCCGACCTCGACGACCGTGTTCTTCCGGACCTTGAGGAAATGCCCGGAAACCCTCTTCGAGCCGCGGAACAGGCCCCAAACGCCCTCACTTTCCTTCTCGGAAACCGGCTCACCCGTCGCAGCGTCGATCACGTCGCCCGGATGCAAGCGAACGACCACTTTCTTCTTTTTCCGGGCCTCTTCGACGAAGTGCCAGTCGGGCGGGACCCAGATCGGGTTCTCCTCCTTCGAGACGACGCGGAACTTGCCGGTGGGCGTCTCGAAGACCATCGTCTTGCCGGCCTGAACGAGCGTCGTTCCCTTGCCCGTCGAGCAGACCGCCTTGAAGACGGTCTTTCCGCCGCGCCGCACGTAGAGCCGGTTTTCGGCGGTCGAGACGACGATCGCCTGCCGGGTATCCTGCGCGTCGTCGACCTTCACGTCGGCTTCGTGGACGGCGCTTCGGAGCCGCTCCACGCGCGCCCCGCGCTCTTCCTCAGCTTCCTTCAAGACGTCCCTGCGCGTCGCGCGCCGTTCGGCGATCATCCGGTCGATCGTGTCGAGCTTTCGCAGCCGTTCGACGTCTTTCCAGTTCTGCCACTCCGCGCCAGCGACCGCGGCCGCGAGAATCACTCCGATGATGAAGAGCGACCACGCGCCCAGGAATCCGAGCCGGAACCTCATCGAGCGGAGCCCTCCATCGAAACTCCTCTTTCAGAAGACGTACACGCGGACTGCCGGCCCGACCCGGGGCCAGATTGCCGCAAGGTCTGCGTCCGGCACCATGAAGGACCCGGGCTTGACGCCCTTCAACGGACTCTCCGGAGATGGGGGAGAGTGGATGACGTAGTCGTTGCCGAGCGCGATCACGTAGCGCCCGAGACCGTTCGGGATGCTCGGCAGCGTTTTCGGGGGCGTCCGGCCCTCCATTCGATAGGCCCACTCGGGCGCTTTCCATCCTCCGTTCTCGAACTTCCCGGTGACACTGAACGCCCCCGTCAGCGGGGCGAACGTCCATGTCTTTCTTCCCGACGCGATGGTCCTCGGGGGCCCGACCTCGATCGGCGCGTCGCGCAGGACTTTGTCGGCGAAGTGGAACGAGAATTCGCGTCTGCGCGTGTCGATCGCGATGTAAAACTCGTTCCGGCGCGTGCTCTCGAGGTACTTCAACCTCGCGTCGAGAGCGGCCGCCAGCGCCCTCTCGTCGACGTCGAGATCCAGCAGCTCGCGTTGGATGCGCTTGATTTCGAAGGGGGTCGCCCGGCTCTGCGTGACCCGCGAGGAGAACTCCCGCTCGAGGGCGCGCCGGTGCATCGACGCGGCTGCCCCGCCGAGCGCGACGACCACGAAGAGGAAGAGAAGCACGCCCGAGCCCGGGCGCGGGAGTTTCGGCCGCGGCGCTCCGGACCGCTTGCGGAAAAGCGTGCGCATCGCGAGGATCCCCGATGCATCCCGCGCGCGGGGCGGAGCCGTCGGATCGGTCGGGATCCGCGAATCCATCGAGGCACCTGCGTGCAAGCTTTCGGCCACCTGCGTAAGAATCGCTCTTGCGCGATGCCGATCGAGATGGTTCTGAAGGGCCGCGTGCCGGTCAAGGTCTGGACCGATCGGATCGAGCCGGAGGCGATCGAGCAGTTGAAGAACATCGCCTCGCTGCGCGTCGTGTTCCCGCACGTCGCGGCGATGCCGGACGTCCACCTCGGCAAAGGCGCGACGGTGGGCGCCGTCGTTCCGACCCGACAGGCGGTCTGTCCCGCTGCCGTCGGCGTCGATATCGGTTGCGGGATGTCGGCGCGCAAGACGTCCATCTCTGCCGAGGCCCTCGGCCCCGAGGACCGGAAGAGGCTTCGGCATTCGATCGAGCGCGAGATCCCGGTGGGGCGCGAACAGAAGCGACAACCGTTCGACGCCGCCGTCGACTGGATGGACGCCCACGGCGCTCCGCCGGTCGTCTCGAAGGCGGTCGTCGAGCGCGCGCTCCACCAGCTCGGAACGCTCGGAGGCGGAAACCACTTCATCGAGGTCTGCGTCGACCGCGATGACGGAATGCTCTGGACATTGCTTCACTCCGGCAGCCGCAACGTCGGGAAGACCGTGGCGGAGATCCACATCGGGAACGCGAAACGCGCGATGGGCAGCGCGCTCGACGAGCTCCCCGATTCGGATCTCGCCTGGCTTTCCCGAGGCACTCCCGACTTCGAGCGATACCACGCCGATCTTCTCTGGTGCCAGGAGTACGCCCGCGAGAACCGTGCGATCATGATGTCGCGGCTTCTGCGGCAGCTCGCGTTTGCACTCGGCTTCCGGGACGACGTCTCGCGGCTCGGGATCAATCTCGCCGTGGACTGCCACCACAACTACCTCGCCGAAGAGCTCCATTTCGGCCACCGGCTCCTCGTCACGCGGAAAGGAGCGATCCGTGCAGGGAAGGGGGAGCTCGGGATCATTCCCGGCTCGATGGGGACCGGGAGCTACATCGTCCGAGGTCTGGGAAATCCCGAGTCGTTCGAGAGCGCGCCGCACGGCGCCGGGCGGAAGATGTCGAGGAGCGAAGCGCGGCGGCGTTTCACGGCCGAGGACCTCGTCTGCCAGACGGAGGGGGTCGAGTGCCGGAAGGACGCGCGGGTCGTGGACGAGATCCCCGCGGCCTACAAGCCGATCGAGGAAGTCATCGCGAAGTCGTCGGATCTCGTCGAGGTCGTCGCCGGACTGCGGCAAGTCATTTGCGTGAAAGGGTGAACCTCGTCTGGCGGAGGATTGGAAGCTGAGCTACGCTCGCGACAACAAGAATTGATGGACTCCGTGGCCGAAGGGTTGCGCGCCGACATCCGTGTGGTCATCGAAGGTCTCGCAGCCAACACGGAAGGACTGGAGAGGGTCGAGACCCGGCTCGACGGAGTCGAGGTGCGGCTTGACAGAATTGAAGTGCGCCTCGACCGGGTCGAGGTCCAGCTCGATGGGATGAAGACCGAGTTCGGCGGACTCAAGGCGATGATCCAGCCATTCATCACCCGGGGTGATGCGTGAAGCCACAGAGAAGCGCAG
>DASWDK010000087.1:0-11253 GCA_036395335.1 Thermoanaerobaculia bacterium | reverse complement strand
TGTTTTTGTGGACGATGAAAGTGAGTCGCCCGGTCGGGAAGTCGATGACCGAGTCGGACTGGCCGTCGGTGGATCGCGACTTCGTCGAGGTCATGTACTGCGTCGACGTCCCGGAATGGTCACCCATCGTCACTTTCGAGACGACGGTGAGGTCTTGGGCGGCGAGCGGGAGCGCGAAGGCGGCCAGAAGGAGAGCGACGGTCAGACGTCCGACTCGGATCATCGGGCAAACCTCCCGTTTTCGCACAATTCCGAGGGTATCACCGCGCCGGTGGCGTCTCCTCGCCGACCGGCTCACGAAGGTCGAGCTTTCCCGCGTCGACGTCCCGCAGGTCGGAGAACTTTCCCGAAGGCCATCGGATCCTCACGCGATCTGCCTTCGTGGAATCGCCGAGGCCGAAAAAAAGTCTTTTCGAGCCGGAAGAGAGAAACGAGTATCCGGCCGACACGACCTGCGAGCGCCGGAGCCCGCCTGCGTCGACCGTGACGATGGCGCCCAGGGCGTCGCGCGTCGTGCGGTACCGGGTCTTTGCAGCGGGGAGGCCCTCCAGCGCGATCGCGAGCGAGCGGGCGCGCGAGGGATTGCGGTTGATCCACAGCGAGGGTCTCGAGAGAAAGCCGGTCGCGAAGAGGTCGGGGGCGCCGTCACCGTTCGCGTCGAGCACGACGAGCCCCCTCTGGTTGGCGTCGGACTCGAGACCGGTCACCGCGGCGAGCTCGGCGAAGCGGCGGCCGTCCAGGTTCCGATAGAAGCGCTTGGGCGGCCTTCCCCACAGAGAATCTTCGCCGAAATCGGTCGTGGAAGTTCCCTTCTCGAACCTCTTGTAGTCGTAGCTCATCAGGTTCCAGAAGTCGATCTCGCGTTCCGTCGTCGTCCGGCCGGTCACCATGCCGTTGACCACGAAGAGATCGGGTCGTCCGTCTAAGTCCGCGTCGATGAAGACTGCGCCCCACGACCAGGAGGTGTCCCAGACGTCGGCGTCCTCCGACGTCCGCTCGAAGCGGCCGTCCGATCCCGCGCGGAAAAGGGAGGAACCGCGCGTCATCGCCTTCAGGCGCCGCCACACGAAGGGCCGGCCGAGCCAATAGGGGAAGCCCGGCATCGGGTATCGGCGATCCCGCAGGAACCAGTTCAGCGGGAACGAGTAGTTCGAGACGTAGAAGTCGAGCCGGCCGTCGCCGTCGGAGTCGTCGACGGTCACACCCATCCCGAAACCAGGATCCGTGACCTTCGCGCGGCCGGCCACGTCGGTGAACGTGCCGTTTCCATTGTTGCGGAGGTAAGTGTTCCTGCCGAAGTCGTTCGCGACGTAGAGGTCCGGCCAGCCGTCGCCGTCGAGGTCGGCGGACTGGAGCGCGAGGGCCCAATGCGTGTCGGCCGTTCCGGACTCCTTCGAGACGTCCGTGAAGGTGCCATTGCCGTTGTTGCGAAAGAGGTGGTTCGGTGGGGCGTTGTTCGCGGCGACGTTCGGTCCCTTTCCGGGCGGGCCGTAGACGAGCACGTACAGATCGGGCTGGCCGTCCCGGTCGTAGTCGATCGCGGCGGCGGACGTCGAATAGTCGTTCAGCGCGACGCCCGCCTTGCCTCCAACCTCCTCGAACGTTCCGTCGCCGCGGTTGCGGTAGAGGAGGTTCGGCCGGAAGAGGTAGGTCACGTACAGATCCGGATCGCCGTCGTTGTCGTAGTCGAACGCGAGCGCGCCGATTCCTTCCCCCTCCTGCCCGCCGACTCCCGCTTCCCTCGTGACGTCCTCGAACCGGCCGTCGCCCCGGTTCCGGTAGAGGTGGTTCCCGTGTCCTCCGGGGACGAAGAGATCCTCGCGGCCGTCGCCGTCGAAATCGAGAACCGCCGCTCCCGGCGGCATGTGCTCTCCCGGAATCGGAATGTTCTTCGGCGCATTGGGCAGGAACGCCGCGTGGACGGCGTTCAAGCCTGCCTTCTTCGCCGTCTCCTCGAAGAGCGGCTCGGGGGCGGAGGCGGACATCCATTCGACGAGCGTCGCGGACTGCAGCCGCCATCCTTCGCCCGCCGGGGCGAGGATTGCGCGCACCTTTCCGCCTTCCTGGCGAAGCCCGCCCGCGCGGTCCTTTCCGGTCATGAGCAGCCCGAGGACGACCTCCCGCTCAGTCCCACGCCGCCAGAAGTCGAAGAGGACGTTCTCGGATCGGCCGAGCGTTGTGAAGCGCGACCGGATCTCCGCGAGTCGTCGGCGAAGTGGGGTCGCATCGCTCGCTTCGGCAGCGAGCCGGGCGGTAGACAGCCCCGCCCGGTACATCCGAATCGCGAGGGGCGGCCGTGAAGGAGCCTCCACGAGCGCGTCGCCGGGCAGAGGTCCGCTCCACCGGAAATCGGCCGCATAGAGGCTCGCCTCATTCGCGCCGTTCTTCCAATCCTCGAGGAAACGCTCCGCGAAGGTCGACACGCGGTCCGAGTAGTCCTCGAGAGTCGGAAGCGGAAGCTTCCGCGACGCGCAGCACGTCGAAAAGGGAATCGCAAGGAGGGTCAGCGCGACGGCGAAGCCCGGGAACGTCCTCACCCCGAAAATATAATGCGAGCCCGGTGCCGCGAAGTCTCGCCGAGCGATTGCGCGACCGCATCCGGCGCGAGGGTCCGATCTCGTTCGCCGACTTCATGGAGGCGGCGCTCTACGATCCCGACTCCGGTTACTACGCGCGCGGCGCGCCGATCGGAGAAGGCGGAGACTTCGTCACGTCGTCGTCGATCTCGCCCGCGTTTGCGGCGGCGATCGCGCGCCGGTTCGCGAAGGACGCGGAAATGCTCGAAGGAGACCTGGACTTCGTCGAGATCGGGGCCGGCGACGGCACATTTCTGGCCGGATTCGGGGAGGCGCTCGCGCGGGACCATCCGGCCGTCGCCTCCCGGACGCGGCTGACTGCGGTCGAGCGCGGCACGTCCGCGCGAGAGAATCTCGCGAAACGTCCTCTCTCCGTCCTGACCGATCCCGCGGAGCTTCCCGAACGGTCCGTCGTCGGCTGGATCTTCGCGAACGAGCTCTACGACGCGCTTCCCGTTGCGCGGGTGCGCGGAACAGAAGAGGGTCTCGAAGAGCTCTCCGTCGACGTCGAGGACGATCGGTTCGTGTGGACCGCCTCGGCCGCACCGGCCGGTTGGTCTGACCGGCTGGCGCGCTCCGGAGTCTCGCTCGCCCCCGGCCAGATCGGGGAGATTCGTCCGGGCGCGGCCGAGCTCCACCGGGCGCTCGCGAGGGCGCTTTCGCGTGGACGAATTGTCGTCTTCGACTACGGTCATCGCGCTCGCACGCTCTACCATCCTCTCGCGCGGCCGGGCGGGACACTCGCCGTGCATCGCGGTGGGCGCCGGGGCGGCGATCCTCTGGAGCGGCCGGGGGAGCAGGACCTGACCGCCCACGTCGATTGGGACGAGCTCGTTTCGGCAGGCGAGGACGAGGGATTGCGAAGTGAAGGGCCGATCCGCCAGGGACGATTTCTCGCGGAGTCGGGAATCTTCGATTTCGCGCGCACCCAAGCGGAGAAGTGGCGCGCTTATCGTCTCGTCGATCCGACCGGAATGGGAGAGGAGATTTCCGTGCTCGTGCAATCGCGCGGCATCGATCGCGGAGTTTGATTCGCCCGACCCCTCCGATACAATGCCGGACCGGTGTCGGACTATCTTCCCATTCTCATTTTCGCGCTCCTCGCGGCGGCGCTTCCCCTCGCGACCATCCTGATCGCGCGTGCCCTCCAGAGCCGCCGGCCGAATCCGGCCAAGCTCGAGCCTTACGAATGCGGCATCGAGGCCACCACCTTGGCGCTGGATACCCGATTTTCGGTCCGCTACTTCCTGATCGCCGTTCTTTTCGTCGTCTTCGACGTCGAGACGATCTTCCTCTTCCCCTGGGCGGTCATGTTCAACCGGCTCGGCCTGTTCGGCCTCGTCGAAATGCTCATTTTTCTCCTGATCCTGGTGGTCGGGTACTTCTACGTTTGGAAGCGCAAAGCGCTGGACTGGGCCTGAGACGGGCGGGTCCGACCCCGAGGAGATGACCGAGGGCTGAATGGCAGGAATCGTCGACCGCTTCGATAGTAACGTCCTGACGACGTCGCTCGACTCGGTCATCAACTGGGCTCGGCGGTCGTCGATCTGGCCGATGCAGTTCGGCCTCGCGTGCTGCGCCATCGAGATGATGGCGGTCATGGACTCCCGCCACGACCTGGCCCGGTTCGGTGCCGAGGTCTTCCGGGGAACCCCGCGGCAGTCGGATCTGATGATCGTCGCGGGCACGGTCGTCGAGAAGATGGCGCCGATCGTGAAGCGCCTCTACGACCAGATGCCCGAGCCCAAGTGGGTGATCGCAATGGGATCGTGCGCGACGTGCGGCGGCCCCTACCGGACGTACGCCGTTACCCAGGGAGTCGACCGGATCGTACCGGTCGACGTCTACGTTCCGGGCTGTCCGCCTCGCCCCGAGGCCCTGATCTACGGAATCATGGCTCTCCAGAAGAAGATCGACCGGATGAGAGTGATCCGGAAAGCCTCGTAGGAACTGCGGTGGCCGAGGAGACCACGCCACCGCCGGACGCTGCGCCAACCCCGGAGCCTGGCGCGGCCCCGGCGCCCAAGCCGCCGCCGCCGCCGAAGAAAATCGAGGCCACGGACGCCTCTTCTCACCCCTGGGTCGAGTCGATCCGCGCGGCCGTCGCTGACTCCGTCGTCTCCGCCAAGGAGTTCGCGAAGCAGGTCACCGTCGTGGTGCGCCGCGAAAAGATCGCCGACGTCGCGCGGCACCTGAAAGACGCGGAGGACTTTCGCTACTGCGTGGACGTGACGGCAGTCGACTGGCGCGACCGGCAGCCGAGGTTCGACGTCGTCTACCACTTCTACTCGTTCTCGAAGAACGACCGGGTCCGGGTCAAGTGCGCCGTCGGGGACGGCGAGGAAGTCCCTTCGATCGCCGAAGTGTTCCTCGCGGCGAACTGGCCGGAACGGGAGACCTTCGACATGTTCGGGATTCCTTTCGCGGGTCATCCCGATTTGCGGCGCATCCTGACCTGGGACGGTTTCCACGGGTATCCCCTTCGCAAGGACTTTCCGGTCGAGGGAATCGACACGGGCGCCGCTGTCTATCCGGAGGAATGGCCGGAAGGAGGCGGCCCCGCGGCGGACGATCCGAATCGGAAGGTCGTGTCGTGAGCGAGGAACGCCCCGTGAGCGACGCGGAGAAGGACCAGGCGAGGCGCTCCACCGAGGAACTGCGGGCGGCAGCGCTCGCCGCGGCGGAGTCCGTTCCGGTTTCGCCCCAGCCGCCGACCCTGTTCGAAGTCCAGGAGATGGAGCTGAACTTCGGGCCCCAGCACCCCTCGACGCACGGCGTGCTCCGCCTCGTCATCCGGGTGGACGGCGAAAAGATCCTCGAGACGAAGCCGGACGTCGGATATCTCCATCGGGGCACCGAGAAGCTCTTCGAGACCGAGACCTACCCGATGGGAATCCCGCACACCGATCGGCTGGATTACGTCGCGGCGGCGACCAACAACCACGCCTTCTGCTTGACGATCGAAAAGCTTCTCGGCGTCGAGATCCCGCGCCGCGCGCAGCTCGTCCGCGTCATGCTGGACGAGCTCCAGCGGCTCTCTTCCCACCTCGTCTGGCTCGGGACCTCGGGGATCGACCTCGGCGCCGTCACCCCGTTCTGGTACGCCTTCCGGGAGAGGGAGCAGATCCTCGACTTCTTCGAGGAGTACTGCGGCGCCCGGCTGACCTTGAACTGCATGCGGATCGGCGGGCTGCCGTTCGATTTGACCGCTGGGTGGGTCGAACGCCTCATGGAATTCGTCGACGATCTGCCGTCGCGCATCGACGACTACGAGCAGCTCCTGACCGACAACCGGATCTGGAAGAAGAGGACGGTCGGAATCGGCGTGATCTCCGGCGAGGAGTGCATCGAGTGGGGAGTCACCGGCCCGGTGCTCCGCGCCTCCGGCGTCGAATGGGACCTGCGGCGCGCCCAGCCCTACGAGTGCTACGACGAGCTCGACTTCGCGATCCCGACTCGCGTGAACGGGGACACGTACGACCGGTACATCGTCCGGGTGCAGGAGATGCGCCAGAGCGTCCGCATCCTCAAGCAGTGCATCGACCTTCTCGAGCCGGGGGAGATTCGCGGCAAGGTTCCCCGCGTCATCAAGCCGATCGCCGAAGAGGTGTACGCCTCGATCGAGTCCCCGAAGGGAGAGCTCGGGTTCTACTGCGTCTCCAACGGGACGAACCGCCCTTACCGGATGCACGTGAGGCCCCCGTCGTTCATCAACCTCCAGGCTCTGCCGCGATTGGCGAAAGGCCACCTGGTGAGCGACCTCGTCGCGCTCATCGGTACCATCGACATCGTGCTGGGTGAGGTGGACCGGTGAAGGTCCTGACGCCGACCGTCCTGACGTACATCAAGGTGGTCGTTCTCGTGGCGGTCGTGCCGGCAATCGTCGGCTTCGTGATCGTGCTCGCCGAGCGCCGGTTGATGGGCTTCATGCAGGCGCGGCTCGGGCCGAACCGCGTCGGCCCGAAAGGCCTCCTCCAGGGGGTCGCGGACCTGTTGAAGCTCGTCACCAAGGAGGACATCACGCCGGCACACGCCGAACGCGCGGTGTACTTCCTCGCGCCCGTCCTGGCCGTGATCCCGGCCCTGACGGCGCTCGCGGTGATCCCGTTCGGTCCGGCGATCCGGATCGGCAAGATCAAGACGCCGCTCTGGGTGACGGACGTGAACATCGGCCTTCTCTTCCTCCTGGCGATCACGTCGATCGGCGTTTACGGGATCATCCTGGGCGGCTGGGCCTCGAACAACAAATACTCGCTTCTCGGCGGACTGCGCTCGGCGGCCCAGCTCGTCTCCTACGAAGTTCCGATGGGCCTCGCCCTCGTCTCGGTCCTCCTCATGACGCGGTCGCTCTCGATGGTCGAGATCGTCCACCGCCAGGGAAGGCTCCACCTCTGGTTCATCTTTCCCGGTCTGCTCGCCTTTTTCATCTACTTCGTCGCGGGAGTGGCCGAGACGAACCGGAACCCGTTCGATCTGCCGGAGGCGGAGTCGGAGCTCGTCTCGGGGTTCAACACCGAGTACTCCGGAGTCAAGTTCGCGTTCTTCTTCCTCGGCGAGTACGCCGCGATGATCGTGATCTCCTGCGTCGCCGTGACCGTCTTTCTGGGCGGCTGGCTGCCGCCGTTTCCGCACGTCGCGGCGCTGAAGTTCCTCCGGATCGTTCCGCCGTTCGGATGGTTCGTGATCAAGGCCGGGCTGTTCCTCTTCGGGTACATCTGGTTCCGATCGACGTTCCCCCGCTACCGCTTCGACCAGCTGATGGCGCTCGGCTGGAAGTGGATGATTCCGATCGCGCTCGCGAACATCGTCGTCGTCGCAGCGGCAATCCTCGCGACTCCCGGGAGGAGCAACGGGCTCTTCGTCCTCTCGTATATCTTTGGGGGACTGTTCGTGGTGATGTTCCTGCTGGCGAAGCTGCGCCAGAAGCTCGCCCGCCGCGAACGGCTGGCGGCGGTGCCCGCCTCGGCGGTGGAGTGACCGGATGGCTTTGAAGAAGTGGCTCGACAAGCTGACGCTGCTCGACCTTTTCGACGGACTGTCCGTCACGGGGCGTCACCTCTTCAAGAAGAAGGTCACGATCCAGTACCCGGAGCAGAAGAAGCTGCCGTCGGACCGCTTTCGCGGAATGTTCCGACTCGACGAGGAGCGATGCATCAAGTGCACGCTCTGCGCGATCGAGTGCCCGATCAACATCATCTACATCGACTGGCACAACGAGAAGAACGCACAGGCCAAATCGGTCAAGGTCCTCGACCGGTTCGACGTCGACTTGAAGCGCTGCATGTTCTGCCAGCTCTGTGAAGAGGCGTGCCCCACCAACCCCAAGTCGATCTGGCTCACGACGAAGACGTACGAGATGGCGGCCTACGATCGGAACGACTCGCTCTACCTCGACATTCGGAAGCTGACCGACTGGCGGGCGGCGGGGAACGTCAAGCCGTTCACCGTCATCGAGCAGGGGTGAAGTGACCGGGGCGGGAGCTGTCTCCGGCGCCCTTCTGACCGGGGCGGCCGGATGGATGTTCGCGGTCTTCGCGGTTCTCGCGCTCGCGATGGCGGTCGCCGTCGTGGTCGCCCGAAACCCGATCCACTCGGCGCTCTTCCTGCTCTCGTCGTTTCTGCTGGTTGCCTGCATCTTCATCCTGCAGCAGGCAGAGTTCGTCGGCGCGGTCCAGATCCTCGTCTACGCGGGCGGGATCATGGTGCTCTTCCTCTTCGTCATCATGCTCGTCCATCAGCGGGGCGTTCGGGAGCGGCCCACGTTCCAGCACCAGTGGGACATCGCTCTTCTCTTCCTGCTCGCGTTCCTCCTCCCCTTTCTGTACGTCCTCTGGACCGAGCGCTTTCCGGATCTGCCGCAGAACCTCGACGCCTTCCGGACGGTCCGGGGAAAAATCGCCGGAAACACGCAAGCCGTCGCATGGGTTCTGTACCGCGACTACCTGCTTCCCTTCGAGGTCGCTTCAGTGTTCCTGCTCGTCGCCATGATCGGAGCGGTCGTGCTGGGAAAGAGATCGGCGGAGAAGGTGGACTAGAGACCCTGTGACCATCACCATCAACCACTTCCTGGTCGTCTCGTTCCTGCTTTTCTCGATCGGGCTCTTGGGCGTGCTCGTTCGGAGGAACTTCCTGACGGTGCTCATGTCGGTCGAGCTGATGTTGAACGCGGTCAACCTGAACCTGATCGCGTTCTCCCGACGGCTTTCGGATCTGACCGGACAGGTCTTCTCGGTGTTCGTCATCACGATCGCAGCGGGAGAGGCAGCGATCGGCCTGGCGCTGACGATCTCGCTCTTCCGGCAGCGCCGCACGCTGAACGTGGAAGAGGCGAGCACGATGCAGGGCTAGAGCGTGAAAGACCTCCTCTGGCTCGTCCCGGTCTTCCCGCTGGCGGGGTTTCTCGTCAACGGGCTCGTGTACCTGTTCTCGCACCGGACCCGCGGGGCTCCGCACCCTCCGGCGGATCAGCCGGCCGCCGAATCGAGCCTCGCGGCGGGGCATCCCCACGCCCACGTCCACCTCGAGGCCGAGCCGAAGTGGAAGGCGCTCCACACGATCGTGGGTACCGCAAGCGTCGCGCTCTCGTGCGTCTTCGCGTTCGGCGCGATCTTCGACATCGGGATCCCGGCGCTCTCGTCGGGCGCCCACCACGTTCTGACGCTCTGGCGGTGGATCCCGCTCGGGGTCAATCAGGCGACCGGACAGGTCCCGGGACCTCTCGGGGAATGGTTCGTCGACATGGCGCTTCGTCTCGATTCGCTCTCGGCTCTGATGATCGCCTTCGTCACGTTCGTCGGGTTCCTCATCCACGTCTATTCCGTCGGCTACATGGGGCACGACGCGGGTTACGGCCGCTATTTCGCGTACTTGAACCTCTTCATGTTCTCCATGCTGACGCTCGTGCTGGCCGCGAACTTCCTTCTGATGTTCGTCGGCTGGGAAGGCGTGGGTCTCTGCTCCTACCTGCTGATCGGTTACGACTACCACAAGAAGTTCGCCGCGGATGCCGGCAAGAAAGCGTTCGTCGTGAACCGTATCGGCGACTTCGGCTTCATCCTCGGAATCTTCGGCGTGTTCTCGCTCTTCGGCACGCTCGACTTCGGAAAGGTATTCGCCGCGGCGGCGTCGAATCCGGCCGCGTACGCCCCGTGGATGACGCTCGTCTGTCTCTGCCTATTCCTGGGCGCTGTGGGGAAGTCCGCGCAGGTCCCGCTCCACGTCTGGCTTCCGGACGCGATGGCCGGACCGACTCCGGTCTCCGCGCTCATTCACGCCGCCACGATGGTGACCGCGGGCGTGTACATGGTCGCGCGCTGCAACGTTCTCTTCCGACTCTCGCCGGACGCCCTTCTCGTCGTGGCGGTCGTGGGCGGATTCACGGCTCTCTTCGCCGCCACGATCGGCCTCGCCCAGAACGACATCAAGAAGGTCCTCGCCTACTCGACCGTGTCTCAGCTTGGGTACATGTTCCTCGCCTGCGGCGTCGGAGCATTCGTCGCTGGAATGTTTCACGTGCTGACGCACGCCTTCTTCAAGGCCTGCCTGTTCCTGGGATCCGGATCCGTGATCCATGCTCTCGGCGGCGAGCAGGACCTGCGCCGGATGGGCGGTCTCGCGCGCAAGATCCCGATCACCTCCGCGACCTTCCTCGCCGCGACGCTCGCGATCGCCGGCGTTCCGCTGCTGGCGGGCTTCTTCTCGAAGGACGCGATTCTGGCCGCCGTTTTCGAGGCGCATTTCCGCCAGGCACCCTGGCTGCCGAAAGTGTTGTGGATCGTGGCGCTCTTCACGGCCGGCCTGACCGCTTTCTACATGTTCCGGCTGGTCTCGCTCGCGTTCTACGGCACGTTCCGGGGCACCGCGGAGCAGCATGCGCACGTCCACGAATCACCGAAGTCGATGACGGTTCCGCTCGTCGTACTGGCGTTTCTCTCGGTCGTCGGCGGCTGGATCGGCATCCCCATCGTTCGCGGCGGGGACCGCATCGGAAGGTTCCTCGCGCCCGTCGTCCCGGCTCTCGCCGGGGCCCGCGCGGAGGAACACGCCCTCTCGGTGACTCTCGAGATCGCTCTGATGGTGGCGTCGGTCGCCGTCGCGATGATCGGTCTCCTCCTCGCTTACCTCTGGTACGCGAAGGGGGAGGGGCGCGTGCCCGCGCGTCTGGCCGGGCGGTTCCCCCTCCTCTTCCGCGCCGTCGCGAACAAGTATTTCGTGGACGCGGCGTACGACGTCCTGTTCGTGGAGGGTCTCGGCAAGGGGGGAGGAAGATTCTTCTGGGAAGTGGACGCGGTCGTCGACCTCATTCCCAACGGCGCCGCCGCCGTCACGCGCGGGGCGTCGTGGCTGTCGCACTTCTTCGACAAGTACTTCGTGGACGGCGCGGTCAACGGCGTCGCCGATTCCCTCCAGGGAGGGTTTCGGCTGCTGCGCCGGGCGCAGACCGGGCGCGTGCAGAACTACGCCCTCGTCATGGGGGCAGGACTCTTCTGTATCGTCGCGGTCTATCTGATCTTCCGGTAAGGGGACAGATTTATTTTTCGGTTTCGCAGAGAGGTATCGATCAGGCCGAGGACCGAAAAATAAATCGGTCCCCATTTTGAGGGCATTGAATGGAACTGATGGGCATCGGGATCCCGATCCTTTCGATCGTGACCTATATCCCGCTCGCCGGGGCGCT
>DASWDK010000086.1:0-6356 GCA_036395335.1 Thermoanaerobaculia bacterium | reverse complement strand
ATGAACATGACCTTGGAGAGGTCGTACTCCACGTCGAGGTAGTGGTCCACGAAGGTGTGGTTCTGCTCCGGGTCGAGGACCTCGAGCAGCGCCGAGGCGGGGTCGCCGCGGAAATCCGACGAGGTCTTGTCCACCTCGTCCAGCAGGAACACCGGATTCACCGTACCGGCCTTCTTCATCATCTGGACGATCTGACCGGGAAAGGCGCCGATGTAGGTGCGCCGATGCCCGCGGATCTCGGCTTCGTCGCGCACGCCTCCCAAGGACAGACGGACGAACTTGCGGTTCAGGGCGCGGGCGATCGACTTCGCGAGCGAGGTCTTTCCCACTCCGGGCGGTCCCACGAAGCAGATGATCGAGCCTTTCGTCTTCTGGACGAGCTGTCGGACCGCGAGGAACTCGAGGATGCGCTCCTTGACCTTCTCTAGGCCGTAGTGGTCTTCGTTCAGGATCTTCTCGGCTCGCGTCAGGTCCTTCGACTCGCGGGATGCCTTCTTCCAGGGTACCCCGACCAGCCACTCGATGTAGTTGCGCGAGACGGTCGCCTCGGCCGAAACCGGCGGCATCGCTTCTAAGCGCCGCAGCTCCTGCTCCGCCTTTTCCCGGACCTCCTTCGGCATCCCGGAGGTCGCGATCTTCTTCTTCAGGTCTTCGACCTCATCGGTCCGGTCGTCCTTCCGGCCGAGCTCCTGATGGATGGCCTTGATCTTCTCGTTGAGGTAGTACTCCTTCTGGGCCTTCTCCATCTGCTTCTTCACTTTGTTGTTGATGCGCCGGTCGATGTTGACCTTCTCGATCTCGACCTCGAGCAAGTCCTGCAGCTTCTGCAGTCGCTCGTGCGGCGACGTCGCCTCGAGGAGAGCCTGCTTCTCCGGAGTGGAGACCGCGAGGTGGGCCGCGAGCGTGTCGGCGAACCGGTCCGGGTCGTCGATCTTGAGCGACGCCGCCAGCCCCTCGAACGCGAGATGGTGCGAGAGCTTCGCGTACTGCTCGAAGAGGCCCAGCACCTTGCCCATGTACTCCTTCAGGTCCTCGACCTCGACGGAGCGGGAGACGACGGGCTCGATCGCGACGGCCAGATAGCCGGTCCGTTCCTCGAAGCCGGCAATCCGACCGCGCCGGACCCCCTCGACCATGACCTTGATGTGGCCGTTGGGGAGCTTCAGCGACTGGGCGACCGTCGCGACGACGCCCATGGCATGGATGTCATCGGGCCGGGGCTCATCCAGCTGGGGATCCTTTTGGGCGGAGAGGAAGAGCCGCTTGCCGGGCGTCGCCAGAGCCGCCTCGAGGGCATGGATCGACGAATCGCGCCCCACGACGAAGGGCGCCATCATGTGCGGGAACACCACCATGTCCCGAAGCGGGACCAGCGGGAGAACCTCCCCCGTCCGGGTGGTGATTTCGTTCGATCTCATGGAGCTCTTGGTCCTTCCCTGGCTCCGGAGGCGGCGAACCGCGCGGGGCGCGGCGTCCCCCCCGGGTGGAGAGGCTCTACCCCGCCTTGCGGAGAATCGTGATGGGGTTCGTGTGGTGCTTGACCACGTCCTTGGTAATGACGCATTCCTCGATGTCCTCGTCCGACGGGATCTGGTACATCACGTCGAGCATGAGGTCCTCGATGATGATCTTCAAACCCCGTGCCCCGACGTTCCTGGCGAGAGCTTCCTCGGCGATGGCTTCGATGGCGTCATCGGTAAAACGAAGCTGGACGTTCTCGAATTCCAGCATCGTCTGATACTGCTTGACGAGCGAGTTCTTCGGCTCTCGCAGGATCTCGACGAGCGCTCCCTGATCGAGCTCTGTCAGGGTCGCGACCACCGGAAGGCGGCCGACGAACTCGGGGATCATTCCGTACTTGATCAAGTCCTCCGGGTGCACCTTCTCGAGCAGGACGCTCGACCGCTTCTCCTTCTTCGTCGTGATCTTCGCCCCGAAGCCCATCGTCTTCTCGGTCATGCGCCGGCTGATGATGTCCTCGAGGCCGACGAAGGCGCCTCCGCAGAGGAACAGGATGTTCGTGGTGTCGATCTGGATGAACTCCTGGTGCGGATGCTTGCGCCCTCCTTGCGGCGGCACGTTGGCGACCGTCCCCTCCAGGATCTTCAAGAGCGCCTGCTGGACCCCTTCTCCCGAGACGTCCCGGGTGATGGACGGGTTCTCCCCCTTGCGGGCGATCTTGTCCACCTCGTCGATGTAGACGATCCCCCGCTCGGTCTTGTCCTTGTCGTTGCCGGCCGCCTGATAGAGCTTCAGGATGATGTTCTCGACGTCCTCGCCGACGTAACCCGCCTCGGTCAAAGTGGTCGCGTCCACGATCGTGAACGGTACGGACAGGAGCTTGGCCAGCGTCTGCGCCAGCAGGGTCTTGCCGGTCCCGGTCGGCCCGATCAGGAGGATGTTCGACTTCTGGAGCTCGACGTCGAGCTTGCGGTTCTTCTCCAGGTAATCGATTCGCTTGTAGTGGTTGTAGACCGCGACGGCGAGCTTTTTCTTCGCCTGTTCCTGTCCGATGACGTAGCCGTCTAGGAACTCCTTGATCTCCTTCGGCTTGGGGAGCTTGGTCTCGGGGGTCTGGGTCTCCAGCACGCGATCTTCGGCGATGATGTCGAGGCAGATGTCGACGCACTCGTCGCAGATGTAGACGGTCGGACCTGCGATGAGCTTTTTGACGTCCCTCTGGCTCTTGTTGCAGAAGGAACAGCGAAGGACGTCGCCGTTTCCGCCTTTCTTCGACATTCTGCCTCCGGGGTGGGACAGGGAATTCTAGGCGCGCTGTCCCCGACGCGTCAACGACTCCCCTTCTCCCTTTCCATCACTGTAGCATAGCCCTCAGCCAGATTAACGTGTGCGGGGTCAGCCTATTCCATCCGACGGAAGTCGACCCGTCCACGTCCAAAACACAGACCGTTCCAGAGCCCGGATGTCGGAGCGGCGGATCGGAAGGCGGACGTCTTCTATCCCGCGGCTTTGAGCGCGACGTCGTCTCTACGGTGGTAGATCGTATCGACGAGGCCGTACTTCCTCGCGTCCTCCGCCTCGAGGATGTAGTCGCGGTCGGTGTCCTTCGCGATCTTTTCGATCGGCTGTCCGGTGTGATGGGAGAGAAGCCTGTTGATCTGGTCCCGCATCTTCAACATGTCCTTGGCGTGGATCTCGATGTCCGCCGTCTGCCCCTGCAGGCCCGTTGTCCACGGCTGATGGATCAGAAAACGCGAGTTGGGCAGCGCGTAACGCTTCCCGGGCGCGCCCGCCGCCATGAGCACCGCCGCCATCGACGCCGCCTGCCCGATGCAGATCGTCGAGACGTCGGCCTTGACGTACTGCATCGTGTCGTAGATGGCGAAGCCTGCGGAGGTCACGCCGCCGGGAGAGTTGATGTAGAAGGAGATGTCCTTTTCCGGGTTCTCCGACTCCAGGAAGAGCATCTGCGCGATGATCAGGTTCGCGATCTGGTCATCGATGGGAGTGCCCAGGAAGATGACGTTGTCTTTGAGCAAGCGCGAGTAAATGTCGTAGGCGCGCTCCCCTCGGCTCGTCTGTTCGATCACCATCGGTACGAGAACCATTCCGCCTCCCTCGTGGTCGTCTTCCATGCCCATGCCCTGACCCCTCAACCCTCCGTCGGACGCGGCCATTCCTTCGACCGGGCGCTCACAGCCGCTCCACCGGCTTCATCGAGGGTAGCACCCGCGCGGAGGAGATCAAGAGGTCGAGCGTTCGCGAGAGGCGCATCTCGTCCCGAAGGGCTTCGAGCCCGTCGTTCTTCGCCAGGCGCTCGCGCAGCTCCGAGGTCTCCACCCCGCGGCGCGCCGCCGCGCGCTTGATCTCCGCCTCGAGCTCCGTGTCGGTGATCGCGATCTCCTCACGAACCGCGACCGCGTCCAATGCCAGGTACTCGCGGACGCGGCGTTCGGCGCCCGGCCGGGCGTCCTCCTTGACCTTGTCCCAGTCGACTTCCTTCGCTTCGATCCCGTTCGCCGCGAGGTAGCGCGCGTAGTCGCGGAGCGATGCATTCAACTCGGACTGGACGAGCACCTCCGGCGCGGGGACTTTCGTCTTGGACAGGATCGCCCCGAGGATGTCGTGTCGAAACTTCCTCCGGCGTGAAGCCTCCTTCTCCTCCCGCAGGTTCGCGCGGACCTTCTCCCGGAGCGCCTCGGCGGACTCCACCTGCGCGACGGCGCGTGTGAACTCGTCGTCCAGAGGGGGCAGCTGTTTCTCTTTGAGCGCGACCAGAGTCACTTCGTAGTCGACCGTCTTTCCGCGGAAGTTCTCGTTCGGGAACTCGTCTCCAAAGCTCTTGCGAAACGAGCGGGTCTCGCCGGGCAAAGCGCCGGTCAATGCCTCGTTGATCTCGGGCATCGAGTCGGGATGACCGATCTCGAGCGTGATCTTTTCGTCCCGAAAGGTGCGAGGGTTCTGCCCCGGTTGCAGGATCTCGACGAACCGGCCCGCGACGTCCGCCACCGCGTAGTCGCTGGCCGCCGCCGGCCGTCCCTCGATCGGATGAAACTCGGCGTGCGACTGACGGATTCGATCGAGGACCCCGGTGACCTCCTCCTCGGATGGCTCGGTGGATAAGTCCTCGACCGGGATTCCGCGATACTCCCCCGGGTCGATCGCCGGCTTCAGGTCGAGTAGCGCGGAGAAGCGAATCGGTCCCGGCTGGCTCCATTCGAGGTTTTCGATCCGCGGAGCCCCCAGGATCACGAGCTTCTTCTCCTCGATGGCGGAGGAGATCGCCGTCGGCAGAAGCCGCTCCAGTACTTCCTCGCGGATCTCGCCCGCGAACCGTTGCGCGACGAGATGCTCCGGGACGTGACCGCGTCGGAACCCCGGCATCGCCGCGCGCCGGGCAAACGCCCGGGCGACCGCGCCGTAGGCCCGCTCGACGTCTTCGGCCGGGACCTCGATGTCGAGGATCGTCGAGGTCTCCGACTCCTCGCGGGAATTCCGAACCGCCATGGCGGAAGGAGTCTACTGGACCGGGCGGCGCATCATCGCCGCTCGCCGGCGGGTCGAGCCGCCTTCAGTTTCGCGGCGAGATCCTGCGCGCGCCCGGCCTCTCCCGGTTGACGGGGATCCGCGGGGCGGGCGTTGGAGGACCGGCGGAAGCGAGCGCCGCGGAGACCGCCGCCGCGACGTCGATGCGGCCCCAGCCGAACACCGGGTTGGGGATCGCCGAGCCGGAGATGCCGCTGCACTCCTGATCCGATGTCAGGCGCACCGCCGTCGCGCGAAGCAGACCCTCGGTTTCGGGAACGCGGTTCGCCAGCCAGGGCGCCGCGGACCAGATGAGCGCCACCGCGCCTGAGACGTGCGGGGTTGCCATCGAGGTTCCGGAGAACCGCGTATACGTCGCACCGGGCACCGAGGATCGAATCGAGACTCCCGGGGCGACGACGTCCGGCTTCATGCGATTCGAGCCGTCGACGGTCACCGGCCCGCGGCTGCTGAAGCTCGCGATCGTATCGGACAAGGTCGTCGCGCCGACCGAGAAGGACGCTTCGTAGGAGCCGGGCACGTCGTCGATCGTCGCGCATT
Source organism: Thermoanaerobaculia bacterium (assembly GCA_036395335.1). Lineage (GTDB taxonomy): Bacteria > Acidobacteriota > Thermoanaerobaculia > UBA5066 > Gp7-AA6 > Gp7-AA6. Next base: position 809 of record DASWDK010000086.1, on the reverse strand, counting down.
CCGCGCCACCGTTTCCCGCCGCGACCGAGAGGAAAATACCCGCCGCACGCGTATTCTCGACGACGGCGCGGAGGACGTCCGGATCCGTGCACCCCTCGCTCGGCGGACACCCCCAAGAGTTGCTGATGACGTCCGCCCCGAGATCCGGCCGCGGATTTGCGCCCGCGGAGTCCGTCGGAGCCAGGAAAAACTGGAAGCACTCCGTGTAGCGCGCCGGCGTGCCGTCGCCGCGGTCCATGTTCCGGCAGCCGATCCAGCGGGCTCCCGGCGCCATGCCGATCTGGTTGTCGCCGCCGTCCGTCCCGACCGCGGTTCCGGTGACGTGCGAGCCGTGCGAGCTGTCGTCACAGGGGGCCGGCGAATCTGTTCCGCACGGGTTTTCCGGGTTCGCCGTGTGGATCGAATCGTGCCAGTTGTACGAGTGCGAGACGGAGGTGCCGTCGAATCCGCGATAGCGATTCTTCAGGGCCGGGTGCTCCCAGTCGACGCCGGTGTCCGCGATTCCCACGACAACGCCCTGACCGGTGAAGCCGAGGTTCCAGACCGCGGTGGCGTGCACGACCTCCAAGCTCGCTTCGATCGCGGTCGCGGACAGAGGCGAGACCTCGGGCTGCTGCTTCTGCGGAAGGGCCAGGTGCGCCGGACGGTTCGGGGCGATGAGCGCGACGTCATTGCGGGAAGCGATCGACTCCGCGAGAGGCCGGTCCGCCTCGACGGCGATCATATTGACCAGATAGAAAGACTGAAATCGCGCGCCCGCCCGTTCGAGACGTCCAAGAAGCGGCGTTTGGGTCGCGTCGGCCGTCGTT
>DASWDK010000085.1:0-3799 GCA_036395335.1 Thermoanaerobaculia bacterium | reverse complement strand
ATAGATTGCGGAGGCCGTCCGGTCGCTCATCCCGAAGCCGCCGGTCGCGACGGCATTGACCAGGAAGAGCAGAAGGATGCCTCGCATCCCGTAGTAGCTGAAGCGCTCCCACATCTCCGTGAAGAAGAGCGTGGAGAGACCGCGCGGGTGTCCGAACCACTGCTTGCCGCTCTCCCGCGCCCGACTCGTCATACCCGGCATCGGCTCCTTCGCCCGGTTTGTTCGACGACAGGCTACCAGAGACGAGCGCGCGACCTGAGTCCGGGATAATGAGCTGGTGACCGTCCCCAGCTTCCTCGCTCCGCTGGCGCTGGTCTTTCTGGCGGCCCTGGCGGCGGCCTACATACTGAACCGGCTGCGCCAGCCGCCTCTGATCGGCTACCTGCTGGCGGGCGTCCTTCTGGGACCCCACGGGCTCGGGTTCGTAAAGGACGTGGGCACGGTCGAGGCCCTGGCGCAGGTCGGCGTCGTCCTGCTCCTCTTCACGGTCGGTCTCGAGCTTCCGCTCTCGAGCCTGCGCCGTCTGGGCTCGGCGGTCTGGATCGCCGGGCCCATTCAGTTCTGCGGCGTGACAGCCTTGGCGGCCGCTCTGCCGATCTTGCGCGGCTACAGCTGGAACCAGAGCCTCTTCTTCGGCTTCCTCGTGGTCACCTGTTCCACAGTCATCATCTTGCAGCTTCTCGTCGAGCACCGCGAGCTCGACTCGCCGCACGGCAGGTTCCTCGTCGGAATCAATGTCTTTGGAGACCTGATGGTCGTTCCGATGATGCTGCTCATCGGACCGCTCGCCGCCCGGCACGGCATCCCGCTCCTGGAAACCCTCGTTGCCGTCGGAAAGGCCGCCGCCGCGGTGGTCCTCGTGTTCTTCGCCGCGCGATTCGTGGTCCCGCGCGCCCTCCACGCGGTCGCCGCGACGCGGCGCAAGGAACTCTTTCTTCTGGCGGTGCTGCTCCTCGTGCTCGGCACGGCGCTCGCCACCGCACGGGTGGGGCTCTCGCTCGCCATCGGAGCGTTCCTGGCGGGACTGGTCGTCTCGGATTCCGACTTCGGGCACCAGGCCATGGCCGACATCGCCCCTTTTCGCGATGCCTTCAACGCGCTCTTCTTCGTCTCGGTCGGTATGCTGTTTGACGCGCGCATCCTGGCGGTGCGGCCGGCGACCGTCGCAGCCGCCCTCGCGCTGGTCCTTGTCGGGAAGGCGGTCGTGGCCGCGATCCCGGTGCTCGTCCTGGGTTACGGGCCTCGGGTCGCCGCGATCGTCGGCATCTCCCTCGCGCAGATCGGGGAGTTCGCCTTCCTGATCCTGGCGCAGGGCCGCGCGGCCAGCCTCGTCTCGGACGAGGTCTATCAAGTCGTCCTGGCGGCGACGATCATCTCGATGACGGCGACTCCATTTCTTTTCGTCCTCGGACACGCCGTGGGCAACCGCGTCGCCGGGCTTCCGCTCGGTCGCCCCCGCGACTTGCTCGCGGCCGCTTCGGTCGCGCCGAATCTTCCCGGCGAAGGCCACGTCCTGGTCTTCGGGTTCGGGCACATGGGCGAGACTCTTTCCCGGGTGCTCGCGCGCGCGAAAGTCCCGTTCCGCGTCCTCGACCTGAACCCCGAGCGGGTCCGGACCGGCCGGGCCAAACGCGTGCCGATCGAGTACGGCGACACGACGAGCGCGTCGGTGCTGAAGCACTCCGGCATCGAGCACGCCCGGGCCGCGATCGTTCTGCTGTCGGACCCGCGCGCGACCCGCCACACTCTCTCGCTATGCCGGAGCCTCGCGCCGAAGATCTTTCTCCTCGCGCGGACGCGCTACCTCGCCGAGATCCCGGCCCTTTCGGCGCTGGGTGCCGACGAGGTCGTGGCCGAGGAGTTCGAGACCTCCCTCGAGATCTCCGGGCGAACCCTGCGCCGGCTCGGGTTTCCTCTCCCGTGGGTCGAGTCGGAGACCGATGAGATCCGCCGCACGCGCGAGGACGGCTTCCGAAAGTTCCGCGCACCCGACGTGGCCGCCGAACGGCTGGAGCAGGCTCTCGGGGGGACGCGCATCGAGTTCGTGTCCGTCGGCCCGGATTGGCGGGCGATCGGAAGGACGCTGCGGGATCTCGAACTTCGAGCCTCTGGCGGAGCGACCCTCCTCGCCGCCGTGCGTAACGGCAAGACCCTCGTCACGCCGGGAGCCGAGTTCGTGCTCGAGGCGCACGACCAGCTCCTGCTGCTCGGCACTGACGCGGCTCTCGAGCGCGGACTCGAGGTCCTGCGAGGGACTACTTGAATGTAGCGGCCAGACTCTCGCCGACGGCCTTCGCGGTGCGGCGCAGGTCGGCTTGCGAGTGGGCCGTGGAAACGAACCAGGCCTCGAACTGCGCGGGCGGAAGGAAGACGCTGCGCTGCCGCATCGCGTGGAAGAAGCGGGAATAGGCGGCCGTGTCGCATCTCTTGACCGACGCGAAATCCGACAGCGGTCCCGGGGCGAAAAAGAGAGTCGAGAGCGAGCCGATCCGCTCGTAGCTCACCCGGTCCGAGACCGCGGCCTCCACAATCGCCTTGCGGACGCCGGCTTCCAGCAGAGCGCCCTTGCTCTCGAGCTCGTCGTACGGAGGATGGCGCGCGATCTCCGAGAGCATCGCGATGCCCGCGGTCATCGCCAGCGGATTTCCGGAGAGTGTGCCCGCCTGGTACACCGGCCCGGACGGCGCCATCCGCTCCATCAGGTCGCGCCTTCCTCCATAGGCGCCGACCGGCAGGCCGCCGCCCAGGATCTTCCCGAGAGTGGTCAGGTCCGGCGAGACCCCGGAGAGCTCCTGGGCTCCTCCTGCCGCCACGCGGAAACCGGTGATGACCTCGTCGAAGACGAGGAGCGCGCCGTGCCGCCGCGTGATGTCCGCCGCGGCCTCGAGATACCCCGGGCGAGGCGGCACGAGCCCGACGTTAGCCGCAATCGGTTCGACGATGAACGCCGCGATCTCTCCCGGGAAACGCTCGAAAGCCTTCTCCAGGGCCGGAGCGTCGTTGTAAGGGATGACGACGGTCAGCGAGGCGACCTCGGCCGCGACGCCGGGACTGCCGGCGATTCCGAGCGTGGCGACGCCCGAGCCCGCGGAAACGAGGAACCCGTCTCCGTGGCCGTGGTATCCCCCCTCGGTCTTGACGATCCGCGCGCGTCCTGTCGCGGCCCGCGCGAGACGAACCGCACTCATCGTCGCCTCCGTTCCGGAGTTGACGAACCGGACCATCTCGACGGAGGGCACCATCGCGACGACGCGCTCGGCCAGCCTCACCTCGAGTGCCGTCGGGGCGCCGAACGACGTCCCGCGCCGCAGAGCTGCCGACAAAGCCCGCCGCACGAAGGCAGGAGCGTGCCCGAAGAGATGCGGCCCGTAGGACTGGACGTAGTCGATGTAAGAACGTCCGTCGGCGTCGCGCACGCGTGCGCCGCGCCCCGATTGCACGAAGAAGGGCTCTCCCCCGACCGAAGCGAACGACCGGACCGGCGAGGAAACCCCGCCCGGCATAAGCGCGCAAGCGCGCTTATAGAGCGCCGCACTCCGCGCGGCGCCTCTCGCTTTCCGAGTTTTCGTCAAGATCGAGGCGCCGGATGCCGCGTCCAGATTCTCGACTCTCGACTCTCGACTCTCAACTTCCTTCCTTCAGCCACTTCGCGGCGTCTTTGGCGTGATAGGTCAGGATGAAGTCGGCCCCGGCACGCACGATGCCCGTCAGGATCTCGAGAACGATTCTCTTCTCGTCGATCCATCCGTTGGCCGCGGCGGCCTTGACCATCGCGTATTCGCCGGAGACGTTGTAAGCG
>DASWDK010000084.1:0-3409 GCA_036395335.1 Thermoanaerobaculia bacterium | reverse complement strand
GAAGTCCTCTCCCGATATGGCTTGAAGGATCGGGCGATCGAACGACTGCGGGCGCTCTCCCGGCGTCAGCCCGAGGACCTCGAGGTCCGGGAGCGCTTGGTCGAGTTGATGGTGGAAATCGAGAATCCCGCCGCCGCCCGCGAGGCGGAGGCGCTGGCCGAGGCCTATAGACGACAGGGACAGGAGGGCCTCGCCGCCGCGCTCGTCGCCCGGCTGGGTCTCTCGCCGGGCGTGCGGCCCGAGCCGGCGAGGCCGTTCCTCGCCGTCTCCGAGGCGCCGCCTCCGGCCCTCGAAGTCGTGTTCGACGAGTTCGACGTCCTTCCCGCTCCCGCTCCGCAACCGATCGCCCAGCCCGTCGCGTTCGATTCGTTCGCGGAAGCGGCGGAGTCTTCGTCGCTGCCGCAACCCCCCTCGTTCCGAAGCGAAGGCGCGCGGTTGACGCCTCACTCTCCCGGCGACACCGGGTTCGGGGTCCTCGCGCCGGAGTTGCGATCGTTGATCGAAGAGAAGATGCAGCGCGCTCAAGGAGAGCCGGCTCGGCCGTCGGCGCCGCCGACACGCGCGGTGGACGAGGAGAACCTCTTCGCCGACGAGCAGCAGTTCTTCAACCTCGCCGAGGAGCTCGAAAGAGAGCTGGCCGAAGAGGCGACTCCACCCGTCGCCCCCGAGCTCACCGGGACGACGCAGGACGAGGCTTCGCTCCAGGAGATCTTCCGGGAGTTCCGCAAGGGCGTCGAGCAGCAGCTCTCGGCCGAGGACTACGAGACGCACTACAACCTCGGGATCGCATACAAGGAGATGGGGCTTCTCGACGAGGCGATCGGCGAGTTTCAGCTGGCGAGCAAGGCGCCCGCGCTCACCGTCGAGTGCTGCAGTCTGCTGGGGCTCTGCTTCCTCGAAAAGGGGATGCCCCAGCTGGCGATCAAGTGGTACGGAAAGGGACTCGCGACCCCCGGGATCCGCGAGTCCGAGACCGCCGGGCTCCTGTACGACCTGGGAAGGGTCTACCAGGACACGGGGGACGTGAACCTCGCGTACACCACTTTTCTGGAGGTCTACGGCATCAACACCAATTACCGGGACGTCGTCGATCGCGTGCGCGACCTCGAGGAAGCGAGAAAGAACTCGCGCGAGTCGGTCCACTGATCCGGGAGCAGAGACCAAAGAGGACTCCGCTGCTCCAGGTGCGGGACCTGCGCGTCGAGGTCCCGATCGGTGGAGGGCTGGCGCCCGCTGTGAATGGCGTCGACCTCGATCTCGAAGCCGGGGAATCGCTCGCCGTCGTCGGGGAGAGCGGCTGCGGCAAGACGCTGCTCGCGCGGGCCCTGGTCGGACTTGCACCGGAGGCCGCTCGCGTGACCGGATCGATCCTTCTCTCTGGGCGCGAGCTCGTCGGGGCGAGCCCGGAAGAGTGGCGGCGGGTGCGCGGCCGCGAAGTCTCCCTCGTCTTCCAGGAGCCGGCGAGCGCCTTCGATCCGGTGGTCACCGTGGGCGCCCAGATCGTCGAAGCGGTCCGCGCGCATCGAAAGGTCTCGCGATCGGAGGCGCGCCGGGTCGCGGTTGAGCGTCTCCACGAGGTCGGTTTTCCCGACCCACCTCGGGGGATGACGGAGTACCCGCACCGTCTTTCCGGGGGACTGAAACAGCGCGCTTTTCTCGCCATGGCGCTCGCGTCGGATCCGTCGATCTTGGTCGCCGACGAGCCGACCACGGCGCTCGACGCAACCGTCGCTGCCCAGGTCCTCGAGCTCCTCGATCGCCTTCGCGCGGATCGAGGCCTGGCTCTTCTCTTCATCACCCACGATCTCGGAACGGTTGCGACGCACGCCGACTGCGCGATCGTGATGTACGCCGGCCGCGTCGTCGAGCAAGCGACGGCGTCCGACCTCTTCCAGGCTCCACGCCATCCGTACACCCGGGGACTCCTCGCGTCGCTGCCGCGCCTTTCGGCGCGAGGGAAGGGCGCCGCCCGGCGCTTCGACGCGATCCCCGGGGTCGTGCCGGACCTCCACTCGCGCCCCGCCGGGGTGTGCTCCTTCGCACCGCGTTGTCCGGAGCGCTTCGATCCTTGCGATCTCTCGGAGCCAGCGCTCTATCCGGCAGGAGAAGGCATGGCGCGCTGTTTTCTCTACGACGCCCGCCTCCGCTCGTGAGCCACACGAGCGAGGTGCCGCTTCTCTCGGTACGGGGCCTCCGCAAGCGCTACGCGCTCCGCGCAGGGCTGTTCGGGAGCGGCGGGAGCTTCGCGGCGGTCGACGGCGTGTCTTTCGACGTTCAGCGGGGGGAGACCCTGGGTCTCGTCGGCGAGTCTGGCAGCGGAAAGAGCACGACCGGCCGTCTCGTGCTGCGGCTCGAGGAGCCGACCGAAGGCGATGTCTTCTTCGAAGGAGACGATTGGCTGGCTCTCTCCGGAAGGGACCTCGCGCGCCGCCGCCGGGATCTCCAGATCGTGTTCCAGGATCCTCAGACCTCGTTGAACCCTCGAATGACCTGCGGCGCGCAGGTCGCCGAGCCGCTCTCCGTCCAGGGGCTCGCCGGAGGCCGCGATCTCCGCGAGCGGGTCATCTCGCTTCTCGAGGAAGTCGGGCTTTCCGCCGACGCCGCACGGCGCTTCCCTTCGGAGCTCTCGGGAGGCCAGCGCCAGCGCGTTGCCATCGCCCGGGCTCTCGCCACTCGTCCCAAGTTCGTCGTCTGCGACGAACCGGTCTCCTCGCTCGATGTTTCGGTGGCCGCGCAGGTTCTGAACCTTCTCGCCGAGCTCCGTGAGAAGAGCCGTCTCTCGTACCTCTTCATCTCGCACGATCTCGCCGTCGTCTCACGCGTGGCCGATCGCATCGCGGTGATGTACCTCGGGCGGATCGTCGAGGAGGGGAACGCCGCGGAGGTGGTCGCGCGGCCGCTTCATCCCTACACGGCCGCTCTTCTCTCCGCGGCTCCCGAGGCCGATCCAACGCTGCGCCGGTCGCGAATCGCCCTCGCCGGTGAGCCGCCGTCGCCCGCCTCGCCACCGACCGGCTGCGCGTTCCATCCACGCTGTCCGATCGCGCGGCCGCGATGCCGCATCGAGAGCCCGCCGCTCGCGCCCTTCGACGAAGGGAGATTCACCGCCTGTTTTTTCCCGGGGGAGCTGGCGCTGCCGACGCGATGATTCTCGACTATCATTCGTCCGGTTTTCTCTCGATCGGCGAGTCTCGATCAGGCGATATCGCGCTTTCACCTCGCCAGTTCGGCCCGGTGTCGGGCGGGCAAGCGCGGAAAACATTCCCCCGGGACGTGCGTAGTAGGGAGGACGAAGGAGTAACGGAATGAAGAGGTTCCCGAGAGTCCGGGTGGCCCGCGCCGTCCTCTTGGCGGCGGGAGCGCTCGGTGCGGCTCTGCACGCGGTCGCGCAAAACGCCGGGGTCATCTC
>DASWDK010000083.1:0-1604 GCA_036395335.1 Thermoanaerobaculia bacterium | reverse complement strand
ACGACGCGCACGGCGAAGGGGTGCTGGGAGACGGCGGCCGCGGAGTCGCCTCGCACTTCCACGTCGAGGACAAGATCCAGGTCGAGCTGGGCACGTTCTCGAAGGCCCTCGGCGTGGTCGGCGGGTACATCGCCGGATCGAACGACCTCCGGCACTACGCCCTGAACAAGTCGAGGACCTGGCTCCTGAGCGGATCGCATCCCCCGGCGGTGACGGCCGCGTGCACCGCGGCGATCGACGTCCTCGAGACGGAGCCGCGGCACGTCAAGAAGCTCTGGTCGAACACGAAATACTTCAAGAAGAGGCTCGTCTCCCTCGGCTTCGACATCGGCCGGAGCGAGACGCCCATCACGCCGGTCATGCTCGGCGATTCCGCGATCGCGAAGCGCTTCTCCGACCGGTTGTTCGAGGAAGGTGTGTTCGCGTTGCCGATCGTGTATCCGATGGTCGGGAAAGACAAGGCGCGCATCCGCAACATCGTGAACGCGGGGCTGAAGCGGCAAGACCTCGACGACGCCCTCGCCGCGTACGAGAAGATCGGCAAGGAACTGAACGTGATCCCTTAGACGTCGTCGCGGAGCTTCCGGCGGGCGTAGGCGAGCCGATCGACCCGGTAGCCGAGCGAACGGAAGACCGCCTTCGAGGCGGCGTTGTCGGGTTCGATGAGCGCGCAGAACATCTCCATGCGTCGAGCCCGCAATGCGCGCTCGCACGCCCGCACGAGTCGGCGCGCCAGCCCCCGCCGCCGGAATGCGGGGTGGACCGCCAGCCGATTGATCCAGCCCTTGCGGCTGTCGTGCGTCCCTAGGACCGTCCCGACGAGCCGATCTCCGTCGAATGCGCCGAGGTAGAGGCCGCGGTTGAATCGGAGCTGCCGGGCGATCGCCGGACGGGAATCCCTCCCTCGGATCTTCGGGTCCAGCCCGCAGGACCGGAAGACGGAAACCATGTCGTCGTAGTCGCGGAGCCGCAGCGGTCGGATTCGAATCGTCATGCTCAATCCCGCGATACGAGATGGCGCGTCGGATCGGCGAAGCGCGCCCGCGCGTCCGGAGGAAGGCGCTCTCGAAGGAAGGCCGGCATCAACGCGATCGTGTGGAGCTCCCGAAGCGGGAGCAGGCGCATCCGGATGTGGGACTCGCGGCTCGGCACGTATCCGTGCGGGTCCGGCGTCGGGAACTCAGAATTCAGGTCGACGAGGAAGTAGAATCCGATCTCGTGCGTCGTGACGTCGCGCAGGATGTAGAAGTTCTCGTGGACGTAGACGAGCTTCTCGGCCTCGACGTTGAGGCCGCTCTCCTCGTAGAACTCCCGCGACATGCACGTCGCGAGCGTCTCGCCGAACTCGAGATGGCCGCCTGGGAGGGCGTAGCTCTGGCCGCCGCGTCCATCGTCTCCTTCCTGAGCAAGCACGGTGTCGTCGTGAATCAGGATGCCACATGCGCGGACCAGGAACTCCCGCTTCGCATCAGGCGATCCGAGCACCGAGCTCTCCCTCCGAATCCGGACGGAGCATCACGACGCGCCCGTCGGCCTGGACCGCGCCGAGGCAGAGGACCTCGGACAGGAACGGACCGATCTGGCGGGGCGAGAAGTTGGTCACC
>DASWDK010000082.1:0-3954 GCA_036395335.1 Thermoanaerobaculia bacterium | reverse complement strand
TCGAGCTCCATGATGACCTGGTACTCGTTGTTGGGCGCGTAGATCGTCGAGATCTGGCGCGAGCTGTACGCGGTGTAGAGAGCCTCCTCGATCTTCTGCGGGGTCAGGTGCAGGGCCGCCGCCTTGTCGCGGTCGATGTCGACGCGGACCTGCGGGTTGGCGATCTGGAGATCGCTGGTGACGTCCTGGAATCCCGGGAGCTGGCGCATCCTCTGCTCGAGCCTGGGCGCGTATTCGTAGAGCTCCTTCGTATCCGCGTCCTGCAGCGTGTACTGGTAGAGGCTCTTCGTCAGGCTTCCGCCGATCCGGATGGGCGGCGGATTCTGGAGATAGACCTTGATTCCCGGGATCTGCGCGAGCTTCGGGCGCAGCTCCTGGATGACTCCGTCGACCGAGAGCTTGCGCTCCTTGCGCGGCTTCAAATGCAGGAAGACGATGCCCGAGTTGCTCGCGTTGATCGAGCCGCGCGAGCCGTAGCTCGACATGAAAGCCTCGACGTTCGGGTCCTTCCGGATGATGTTCGCCACCGCCATCTGGTGCTCGCCCATCGCCTGAAAGGAGATCCCCTGGGCGGCCTCGGTGAAGCCGAAGACCTGGCTGTTGTCTTCGCTCGGGAGAAAACCCTTCGGGATCTTCACGAAGAGAAAGATCGTGGCGACGAGAACCATCGCCGAGACCGCCATCGTCGTGCGCCGTCGCGCGAGCGACCAGCGCAGCCCCCGGTCGTAGACCCTTACCATCGAGTCGAAGTACCTCTCCGAGACTTGGTAGAACCGGCCGTGCTTCTTGCCGCGGTCGGGGCGTAGGAACCGGCTCGCGAGCATCGGCGTCAGCGACAGCGAGACGAACCCCGAGACCAGGATCGCGACCCCGATCGTAACGGCGAATTCGTGGAAGAGCCGGCCGACGATGCCGCCCATGAAGAGAATGGGGATGAAGACCGCGGTCAACGAGAGGGTCATCGAAAGGATCGTGAAGCCGATCTCCTTCGATCCTTTGAATGCGGCTTCCAGGACCCCTTCTCCCATCTCCATGTGGCGCACGATGTTCTCGAGCATGACGATCGCGTCGTCCACGACGAACCCGACCGAGAGGGTCAGAGCCATCAGCGAAAGGTTGTCGAGCGTGTAGCCCAGGACGTACATGACGGCAAACGTCGCGATGATCGACAGCGGGAGCGCGAGACTCGGAATGACCGTCGCCGACAGGTTCCGGAGGAACAGGAAGATCACCAGCACGACCAGGCAGAGCGTCAGCACGAGCGTGAAGCGCACGTCGTTGACCGACGCGCGGATCGACTCCGACCGGTCGTAGAGGATATTCAAGCTGGCGGACGGAGGAAGCTGGTTGCGGAACGTCGGAAGGAGCTTCTTGATCGCGGTCGCGACCGCCACGGTGTTCGTGCCCGGCTGCCGCTGGATCGCGAGGATCACGGAGCGCTCCATGCTCTTGCCGGTGACGAACCAGGCCGCGGTCTTGTTGTTCTCGACGCTGTTCGTGACCTTTCCGATCTGGTCGAGCCGCACCGGCGAGCCGTTGCGGTAGGCCACGACGACCGACTGATACGCCTCGGCGTCGGTCAGCTGGCCGTTCGCCTGAACTGTGAACGCTTTGCTCGGGCCGTAGAGCGTTCCCGTCGGCAGGTTGACGTTGGCGCTCTGGACCGCGCCGGAGACCTCGTCGATTCCGATGCCGCGCGTGGCGAGCTGGCGCGGGTCGAGCTGGATCCGGACGGCGTACTTCTGCGAGCCGTAGACGACGACCTGCGCGACGCCGGAGATCGTCGAGATGCGCTGCGCCATCATCGTCTGTCCGTACTCGTCGAGCTTGTACAGGGGAAGGCTCGGCGAAGTGAGGGCGAGGTACAGGATCGGCGAGTCCGCCGGATTCACCTTCTGGTACGACGGGGGGCTCGGCATCTCCGGCGGAAGCTGGCGGTTGGCGACCGCAATCGCCGCCTGGACGTCCTGTGCCGCGGAGTCGAGGTCGCGCGAAAGGTTGAACTGGAGCGTGATCTGCGTGATGCCCTGAATGCTCGAGGAGTTCATCGAGTCGAGGCCGGCGATGGTGGTGAACTGCTTCTCGAGCGGGGTCGCGACGGCCGAGGCCATCGTCTCCGGCGACGCGCCGGGGAGGCTCGCCGAAACCTGGATCGTCGGGAAGTCGACGTTCGGCAGGTCCGAGACGGGCAGCAGCCGGTATCCCATGATTCCGAAGAGAAGAATTCCGAGCATGACCAGCGTGGTCATGACGGGACGGCGGATGAAGATCTCGGCGATGCTCATGCGGCCTTCCCTTCGAGCTTCCGAACCTGCACCTTCGCTCCGGGCGCAAGGCGGAGCTGTCCGTCGGTCACGACGCGTTCGCCCTCTTCCAGTCCCTTCGCGACGATCGAGAGCGGTCCCTGCGTTCGGGCGACGGTCACCGGGCGCGACTCCACGGTCAGATCGTTCTTGACCACCCAGACGTATTGTCCCGCCTGGCCGGTCTGGACCGCCTGGGACGGGACCACGATCGCCTTCGGCTCGGTCGCGAGGGTCAACACCACGTCGACGTACTCCCCGGGCCAGAGGGCTTCATTCTCGTTGGGAAACGTGCCCTTCAAGAGGATCGTTCCCGTGCCCGGATCCACGGAGTTGTTCAGAAAGGAGAGCTCGCCCGTCTGGGACTTGGACGGATTTCCCGAGGCGGCGGCGCTGACCCTCATCTTTCCGCCGGGGCGCAGGCGCTCGCGAATCTGTCCGAGCGACGACTCGGGCACCGAAAAGGAGACGTAGACCGGCTGGATCTGATTCAGGACGACGAGGGGGTTGTCGTCGTTGCCCTTGACCATGTTGCCGGGGTAGACGAGGACGCTCCCGGCGCGGCCCGAGATCGGCGCCGTCACCGTGCAGTACGAGAGCTGGAGCTGCGCGTTCTGTACGGCGGCCTCGTCGGCCTTCGCGGAGGCGAGCGCGGCCGCTGCCGTGGCGCGCGTCGCGTCGTACTGTTCCCGCGTCACGTAATCCTTCTGGACCAGATCGGTATACCGCTTGACGTCCTCTTCGGCGTTGCGGGCGATCGCGCGGTCGCGCTCGAGCTGCGCCCGCGCCTGCGCGAGCGCCGCCTGGTAGGGACGCGGGTCGATCTGGAAGAGGAGATCGCCTCTCCGGACGTCCTGTCCTTCCCGGAACCCCACCCGGATCACCTGACCGCCCACTCGCGCCTTGACCGCGACCGTGGTGAAGGGCTCGACGTGTCCGATCGCCCGGACTTCCACGGCAACGTCCTGCCGCGCGACGTTCGCAACGGTCACGGGAGCGGCTTCGGCGGGCGTACCCGCGCGCGGGTCCTTCTTCGAGCAGCCGATGGCGGCGACCACCGCTAGGGCGACCGTGACCGCACTCGAGAAGGGTCTTCTGCCGATCCTCATGGCACGGCTCCCCTCGTGTCCGCGGATGCGGGAGGCGCTGGTGCGCTCGGCGGACCGAGCGAGCCGGTGTCGTGCGCCAGCATTGCGAGCGCGACGAACCAGTCGGACCGCGCCTGCGCCTCCTGCGCGCGCGCGTTCGCGTAGGCGCTCTGCGCGACGAGGAGATCGAGAATCGACCCGACCCCGGCGCGATATCGGCCGGCCGCGACCTCCTGCGACTGCGCGGCGGCCGCGAGCAGGTCGCGCGCGGTGCGGACGCGGTGCGCCGCCGTCTTCAGGTTGTAGTAACTCGTCCAGACCTGGAGCACGACCTGGTCTTTCAGGGTCTCCGCCTGCCCTTGCGCCGACCGCGCCTGCTCGCGGGCTTCCAGAGCTTCGTAAGTGTTGCGGCCGCCGGTGAAGACCGGAAAGCGAAAGAGAATCGCACCCGAGTAGTTGTTCGCGTAGGGCAACCCGGGCGAGTTGTAGAAATAAACGCGTCCGAACGAGCCCGCCGCGCCGAGCGTCGGCAACCCTTCCGCCCGGACCGATCGAACGTGGCT
>DASWDK010000081.1:0-12453 GCA_036395335.1 Thermoanaerobaculia bacterium | reverse complement strand
GATCTTCTGGAGAGTCCGGCCGGTGTCCACGATGTCTTCGACGATGATCACTTCTTTGCCGGCGACGTCGGTCGTGAGATCGCGCACCAGTCGCACGTTGCCGGAGGATTTCGTCCCGGATCCGTACGAGGAGACCTGGAGGAAGTCCAGCGAAACCGGCGTCTTCAGCCGCTTGGCGAGGTCACAGAGGAAGAACACCGACCCTTTGAGGATTCCGACGAGGAGCGCCGGACGTCCCGCCTGGTCCCGGTCCACTTCGGCGGCCAGGCGCGCAATCCCTTCGTCGAGGGTGCGCGAGTCGATCAAGGTCCGACCGAGCTTCAACAAAGCGGCGAAAACGGGTGATGGGCGGCGCAGGCGAAGGAAAATGGCACTAAAATAGACAACACACAGCTTCCGAAATGATCGTCGCGCGAACTCAACTTCTGCCCGAAGACTATATCCGTCTCACGGAGCGGTTCAAGGCGCTCTGGACGTTCCAGCAATTCCTGCGCGGAGTCCACAAAACGTTCTTCTCCGGGGAGCCGGAGACGACGCTCGACTTTTCGTCATTGTACGAAGACATCCGGGCAATCGGAGAAAGCGTCAACTCGGAGTCTTCGCGCGAAACGTCGCCGCGCCTCGGAACGATCGTCGATCGGCTCGAGCTCTTGACGAGGGAGCTGCGCGCCGTGGACCGCACCGTCTCACCCTCGTTCGTGCGGCGCTTCTTCGAGCGGGTGCGGCCGCAGGACGAGAAGACCGCGCTTCCGCTCCTGCGGTTCTACTTTTCCCAGCCGGACACCGACGCCGATGTCGTCGACAAGATCAACTTTCTCGCGACCGTCGTGGCGGCGGGCAGCTCCGACCCGGCTTCCTCCGGGGCGCGCCCGCGCGGAGAGCTGCACCGGGTCTTCGAGGCGGTCGCGTCGACGAGCGTGTGGCCTCGCCCCTCGGACCAGGAGGCGTCCGCGATCGCGTACGTGATCAACGAAGTCGCCGCCAAGATCTCCCGCGCGCGCACGTTCGAGGAGCTGATGAGTCGGGCGCTGATCGAAGAGTTCCGCGCGCTCAAGCGTCGGGTCGGGAGCTCGCTCGCGCATCCGGAGGTGCTCGCGGCCACCGCCTGCGCGAACCTGGCGACGCGGTCCGCTTTCTCCCGGCTCTATCGCAGCGAAGAGAAGGTGCTCGCCGAGGCGACGATGCGTATCGAGGACCTCGAACGGAGGCTGCGCCACGGCGCGGGTGAGGAAGTTCTCCCCGATGAGCTCCGGCGCTTCCGCGAGACGCACGACCGTTACCGGCGGGGAGCCATCGCCTCCAATCTCCGCGCGACCGACGTCGTGCGGCTGAAGACGGCGGTCGATGACGTGCTGCAGAAGTTCGACCTGGAAGTCTTGGACGAGCCGCTCGACGACGCCGGCGAATCCGAGCCGATCGGCGAAGCGGATTCCGAAACGAGCGACGACGTCTTCTGGAGACCCTTCGTCGACCGGATCCTGGCGGTCGTCGAGATCGAAGCCGACGGCCGGCAAGCGCTCCAGGCAGGAAGCGATGGTCCGGCGCAGATGCGGCTGGAGCCGTGGGAGCTCCAGGCGTCCCACCGGGTCGTGTCGGCCGGCGGCGAGCCGACGAGCGACCGGGACCGGACTTTGCTCCGGAGCGTGGCCTTGCGGTTGAAAGCAGAGGAGGAGACCGAGCTCCTTCGAACGGCCGCTGACGGGCCGCGCTCGATCGAGCTGCTTCGACGCGTGCGCGCGACGATCTCCCGAGCGTCCGACCTCGATGGCGCGATTTCGCACATCATCGGAATCGCGCACGAGGCGGGTCTGACCCGGCACGTGCGCTCGTGGACTCGCACCCGTTACCGGCTCCTGCGTGCCATCGCGGACCTCTGGCTCATGCAGGACCAACCCCGCCCCGACCACCGGTCGGGCTGATCGCCGTCCGCTCCGGCGGGCGGAGAGGATCGCGCCGCCGGCTCCCTCTATACTCCCGGCGCATGGCTGGCGCGCCCCATGAGCCGACGGCTCCTCCGGAGGACGAGCTCATCCAGAACCGGCGCGAGAACCTGCGTCGGATCGTCGAGAGCGGCTGGGACGCGCATCCCTACCGGTATCCGCTTTCCGAGACGATCTCCGGTGTCGTCGCGAAGCACGGTGGGAGCTCCCCGGAAGAGCTCCAGAAAGATATGCCGGTCGTCTCGACGGCCGGCCGGGTGCTCGCGCAGCGGAACCAGGGCAAGGCGGGATTCCTGGACGTCTCCGATGGGCGCGCCCGGCTCCAGATCTACGTCCGTCGGGACGTCGTCGGCGACGCGGCGTTCGAGCTCTACCGGCAGCTCGACCTGGGCGACTGGATCGGGGTCGAAGGAGAGGTCTTCCGGACCCGGACGGGGGAGCTTTCTTTGAAAGCGCGGAAGCTGACCTTTCTCGCGAAATGTCTCCGGCCGCTTCCCGAGAAGTGGCATGGGTTGAAGGACGTCGAGCGGCGGTATCGGCAGCGGTATCTCGATCTGGCGGTCAATCCCGATTCGCGTGCGGTCTTCGAGACTCGGGCGGCGATCATCCGGTCGATGCGGCGGTTCTTGGACGCCCGCGGGTACCTCGAGGTCGAGACGCCGATGATGCATTCGATCGCCGGCGGAGCGCTCGCCCGTCCGTTCAAGACCCATCACAACGCGCTCGGCCTCGAGTTGTACCTCCGGGTCGCGCCCGAGCTGTACCTGAAGCGGCTGGTCGTCGGCGGAATCGAAAAGGTCTACGAGATCAACCGCAATTTCCGCAACGAAGGGATCTCCACGCAGCACAATCCCGAGTTCACGATGCTCGAATTCTACCAGGCATACGCGGAGGGCGCGGATCTGATGCGGCTGACAGAGGAGATGCTCGCCGAGGTCGTCCGCGAGGTCGCCGGGGGTCTCCGGACTCCCTGGAAGGGGGACACGATCGACTGGTCACCGCCGTACCTCCGTCTGACGATGCGGGATGCCGTCCGGGAAGCCACGCGATCCGACGGCCGCAGCGAGGTCACCGCCGAAGAGCTCGCGTCGGCCGCCGGTCTCTATGCTGCGGCGGTCCGGTTCGGGGTCGACCGGCCCGAGCGTTTCCGCGGACGGAAGGGGAAGCTCCTCGCCGCGCTCTTCGAGACGGTCGGGCAGCAGCGACTCGTACAGCCGACGTTTCTCCACGAGTTCCCAACAGAGATCTCGCCACTCTCCCGAAGGAGCGCCGCGGATCCGGAGTGGGCCGATCGCTTCGAGCTGTACGTGGCCGGAATGGAGATCGCGAATGGGTTCTCGGAGTTGAACGACCCGGTGGACCAGGCGGACCGCTTCCGGCGGCAGGCAGACGAGCGCGCAAAGGGGGATCTCGAAGCCGCCGAGTACGACGCGGACTATGTCGAGGCGCTGGAGTACGGCCTCCCGCCGACGGCGGGGGAGGGGATCGGGATCGACCGGCTGACGATGCTCCTGACGGACCGGCACTCGATCCGCGACGTCATTCTGTTTCCGCTGATGCGGCCCGAGGGTCGCAAGACGTAGAGCGATGTCGTTCGAAACCCTGGTCGCGCTACGTTATCTCGCCGCGTCGCGGCGGCGCGCGCATGTCGCCCTGATCTCCACGATCTCGATGTTCGGTCTCGCGGTCGGCGTGGCGGCGCTCATCATCTCGCTCTCGCTTCTCTCGGGGTTTCAGGATCGAATCCGAGCACAGATGGCGGAGCGTTCTCCGCACTTGCGTGTCTCGCCGGCGCGCGGTCCGATCCTCGCCGAGCCGGGCCGGGTCCGCGAAGCGCTCGTGTCTCTCCGGGGCGTGATCGCCGTCGAACCGGCGATCGAAGGGCGCGGGTGGGCCTCCGGGTCCGCCGTCGAGTCCACTCTCCCGATCCGGTATCGCAACGCGCCGCCCGGCGAGCTCTCCTCGGCCGGAGAAGGCGGCCCGCCTCCGGCTCGCGTGAGTGCCGCGGTTGCGACGCGGACGCGCACGGCTCCCGGCGACCTCCTGCGGGTGACTTCGTCGCGGACGCGCCTTTCGCCCCTGGGACCGCTGCCGGTCACCATCATGTTCCGGATCGCCGACATTCGGCACGCCGCCGCACTCGAGAAGACGCCGGACATCGAAGTTCCGGAGGATGCGGCGCGGCTGCTGTCCGGAATCCTCTCCGGGGCCCGCGCCTACGAGGCGCGTCTCGCGGACCCCGCTCGCGCGGAGCCGGTCTCCCGCGCCGTCTCGCTGCTGCTCGGACGCAGCTATCGCGTCCAAACTTGGCGGGAGCTGAACGCCCCGCTCTCTTTCGCGCTCCGGCTCGAGAAGGGCGTCATCTTCGCGACGGTCGCTCTCGTAATCGTCGTCGCGGCGCTCAACATCGTGTCGAACATCGCGCTCACTGTCGTCGAGAAGAAGCGCGACCTGGGCGTTCTCACCTCGCTCGGGGCGACTCCCGGCTCCCTCGCGCGCATCTACCTGACGCTGGGAGCGGTGATCGGAGGGCTCGGAACGGCGCTCGGGGTCGCCGTCGGCGTGTCCGCTTCGCTCCTTCTCGACCGTTACGAGATCGTGACGCTGCCCGCGGACGTCTACCTGCTGACGCACGTCCCCTTCGCGGTCCATCCGCGCGAGGTGGCGCTCGTCGCCGCGTTCGCGATGGCGACCGCGGTCGCGGCCGCGGCGCTTCCCGCCCGCGCCGCCGCGCGGCTTGCGCCGGGCGAAGCGATCCGGCTGTCGCGGTAAATCGGCCGGAGTGACGGCGATGCTCGCGGTCAGGGCCAAGTCTCTGTCGAAAACCTACATGGGTGAGGCGGCGCCCGTCACGGTTTTCCAGAACCTCGACTTCGATCTCGAGGAGAGTGTCTTCGCCGCGGTCATGGGCCCGTCGGGAGTCGGGAAGAGCACGCTTCTTCATCTTGTCGGCGGGATCGATCGTCCGGATGCCGGTCGTGTCGAGATCCTCGGCGTTTCGCTCGACGATCTTTCTCCGAAGGAGCGGGCGCGGTTCCGCAACGAACGGATCGGATTCGTCTTTCAGTTCCACCATCTTCTTCCCGAGTTCACTGCGGAAGAGAACGTGGCGTTCCCCCACCGCATCGCCGGCGTCCCGGCTCACGAAGCGCGTCAGCGCGCCGCGGCCCTTCTCGATCGCGTCGGGCTCGCCGATCGTCGTTCGCACCTCTCGCGGTCGCTGTCCGGAGGCGAGCAACAACGCGTTGCGATCGCGAGAGCTCTCGCGCGAGGTCCGAAACTGCTGCTCGCCGACGAGCCGACGGGCAATCTCGACTCGGAATCCGCTCGCGGCGTCTTCGATCTCCTGACGGAGCTCCATCGCGAGCGGGGAATGACGACGATTCTCGTCACTCACAACCCGGAGCTCGCGAAGCGCTGTGATAAGATTTTCTCGATGTCCCGGGAAGGAATTCTCCCCGCGACCCGTTTCTCGGGCTAGCCATGGATCGCCACGGTCTCCCGGGCCGCGTCGCCTCGCCTCCGAGTCCCGCGGATGTTTGAGAAATACAACGAAAAGGCGCGGCGCGCGCTCTTCTTCGCGCGCTACGAGGCTTCCAAGCTCGGTTCGAAGGTGATCGAGTCCGAGCACCTCCTGCTCGGAATCCTCCGCGAGGGCGAAGACATCATCAAGGAGATCTTCGCGCGTTTCAACGTCAAGCCGGAGGAGGTGCGCCGGGAGATCGAAGGCGATCGCATCTTCGTCGAAAGAATCTCCTCGACAGCGGAGCTCCCCCTTTCCGAGGAGTCGAAGAAGATCCTCGCCTACGCCTCGCACGAAGCCGAATCGATGATGCATCCCTATGTGGGGACCGAGCACCTCCTGATCGGTCTCCTCCGAGTGGACGGCTGCGTCGCGGGACGTCTGCTCACCGCGCGCGGCTTCAATCTCTACGGGGTGCGCGAGGAGACGATCTCTCTCATCAAGGAGCGCGAGGTCTCCAAGCAGAAGAAGGAGCTTCCGTTCCTCGCGGAGTACAGCCGGGACCTGACGCAGCTCGCCGGCTCGGGGACGTTCGATCCCTTGATCGGCCGTGAGAAGGAGGTCGAGCGGATCATCCAGATCCTGTCGCGCCGCACGAAGAACAACCCGATCCTCCTCGGAGAACCGGGGGTCGGCAAGACGGCGATCGTCGAAGGACTCGCGACCCGGATCGTCGAGGGCGCGGTTCCGATGTTCCTCTCGTCGAAGAAGATTCTCGCGCTCGACCTTTCGTTGATCGTCGCCGGAACGAAGTATCGCGGCCAGTTCGAGGAACGGCTAAAAGGGATCATCCGCGAGCTGCGGGAAAACCCGGATCTCATCATCTTCATCGATGAGATTCATTCCCTGATCGGCGCCGGATCCGCGGAAGGGTCGCTGGACGCCGCCAATATCCTGAAGCCGGCGCTCTCGCGCGGCGAGGTGTCGTGCATCGGCGCGACGAC
The DNA here is from genome assembly GCA_036395335.1 of Thermoanaerobaculia bacterium. Taxonomy (GTDB): domain Bacteria; phylum Acidobacteriota; class Thermoanaerobaculia; order UBA5066; family Gp7-AA6; genus Gp7-AA6. The sequence continues at coordinate 6,046 of DASWDK010000081.1, read as the reverse complement.
CCTGAAGGAATACCGGAAGTACATCGAGAAGGACCGGAGCCTCCTCCGCCGGTTCCAGGCGATCCACGTCACGGCGCCTTCGGAGCACGAGACGTTCGAGATCCTGGAAGGGGTCAAGGACCGCTACGAGCAGTTCCACAAGGTGCGCTACTCGGCGGAGGCGATCAAGACCGCCGTGTACCAGTCGAATCGCTACATCACCGACCGCTTCTTCCCCGACAAAGCCATCGACATCCTGGATGAGGCCGGCGCGAAGGTGAAGCTGAAGCGGGTCGCCGATACGCAGAATCTCCGTAAGCTCGAGATCGAGACGCGCCAGATCGTCAAGGAAATGAAGAAGGCGATCTCGGACAAAGATTTCGAGAAGGCGGTCTTTCTCCGAGAGCGCGAGATCGAACTGAAGGAGGAGATCGAGAGGACCAAGGCGCAGACCGCCGAGCGGACGGAGACGACGCAGGAGGTCACGCGGCGGGACATCGAGGAGATAATCTCTTCGTGGACCGGGATTCCGGTCGCGTCCCTCGAGATGGAGGAGGCCGAGAAGCTCCTTCACATGGAGGACGCTTTGCGCCGCCGGATCGTCGGACAGGAAGCGGCGATCGTCGGCGTCTCCAAGGCGATCCGCCGTTCGCGGCTCGGCGTCAACAACCCGAACCGTCCGATGGGCTCGTTCATCTTCCTCGGCCCCTCGGGCGTCGGGAAGACCGAGGTCGCGCGGCGTCTCGCCGAGTTCCTCTTCGAGAACCAGAAGGCTCTCGTCCGCTTCGACATGTCGGAGTACATGGAAAAGCACGCGGTCTCGAAGCTGATCGGATCGCCGCCCGGATACATTGGACATGAGGAGGGCGGCCAGCTGACGGAGCGGATCCGCCGCAATCCGTACAGCGTGATTCTCTTCGACGAGATCGAGAAGGCTCACCCGGACATCGCGAATCTTCTGCTCCAGATCCTCGAGGACGGCATCCTGACCGACGCGTATGGAAACCTGGTGGATTTCAAGAACACGCTCATCATCATGACGTCCAACATCGGAACGAAGCACCTCGTCAGCCGGACGCGCCTCGGATTCGGCGGGTCCCGGGAGGTTCAGACCACGAAGGAGATCGAAGAGCTCGTCCTGAAGGAGCTGAAGCGTGACTTCTCTCCCGAGTTCATCAACCGCATCGACGAGACGATCGTCTTCCACCCGCTCGGCCCCGAGGAGCTGACGAAGATCTGTCGGCTTCTGATCGACGACGTGAACACGACGCTCGCCCCGAAGGGCGCTGCTCTGGACGTCGACGCCGCCGCCGTCGAATGGTTGCTCGCGCAGAGCGGCGACGATCCCAACATGGGCGCCCGTCCGCTGCGCCGAGCGATTCAGAAATACATCGAAGACCCGGTCTCGGAGCTGCTGATCCAGAGCCGGGACGAGAGGGTCGAAGCGATCGAAATCCGCCTCGGAGCCGAGGGACTGACGGTGATGGCACGGGAGAGCGAACCCATCGGGTTGGAGTCCTGACCGCAGTCACCGGAATCCCATAGTCGGTCGCCGGGCGAAGGCTCCGGGCCTTCCGGCTCGAGTCGTCCGTTCCGGGGAATAATCCCCTTCGCGAGAGAGATAAGGATTTCGCTTGCGGCATCGAAGCAGGAACGGCGGGAGGTGCGAGCGGTGGTGGCGGCTGCCCGCCTGCGTCCTGCCTTTCCTCGTTTCTCTCGCCGCCTCGGGACAGACAGCCGTCCCGCCCCCTCCGACTCCGACGCCTTCGGCAATCGTCCCTTCGCAGCCGGCCGTTCCCTCCCCCGCCCCGGCGGTCACGTTGCCAACGCCGGTCTCAACTCGCGCGGCCCCCACCGCCGCGGCGCCCGGCCCGACTCCGGCGGCTCCCGCTGTCGCGTCGCCCGTCCCGGCTTCCGAACGGATCGTCGGAATCCGCGTCGTCGGCTACCAGACCGTTTCGCCCGACACGATCGCCCACTACCTCGGAGTGAAAGTCGGTGACCCGTACGATCCCGAGAAGATCCGCGCGAACTTCCAGTCGCTGTGGGACGTCGGGCTCCTCGAGAACGTCTCGGTGGAAGCGGAGAGGGATGCGGCAGGAGTGACCCTCGTCGTCACCATCGAGGAGCGTCCGACGATCTCTTCGGTCGACTTCACCGGGAACAAGAAGCTATCGACATCGCAGATCAAGGACAAGCTGAGAGAAGACAAAGTCGAGATCCATCAGGGCGCACCGCTGTCTCTGCGCGAGATCGCAAAAACGCGGTCGGCCATCGCGGACTACTACGTTTCCCAGGGATTCCGGAGCGCCACGGTGGACTTTCGAATCGAGGACATCTCCAAGACCGACAAGAAAGTCGTCTTCGTCATCGACGAAGGAGAGAAGGTCAAGATCGCGTCGATCGCTTTCCAGGGCAACAACGTCATCTCCGCTCGACGCCTCCGGATGGCGATGAAGAAGACCAAGGTGAGCGCTCTCTGGCGGCTGTTCTCCGAGAAGACGACCTTCAGCCAGGCCAACTACGACGAGGACGTCGAGAACATCAAGGCGCTCTACCAGTCGCGAGGCTACAAGGACGTCGTCGTCAAGGACCCCAAGGTCGACATCTTCGTCAAGAACCCGAACGCAAAACCGAAGAAGATCAAGCGAAGGGCCCGTATCACCATCCCGATCGTGGAAGGGGAGCGTTTCTACACCGCCAACATCCGGGTCGCCCGGGTGAACCAGCAGGGACAGCCCGCCGATCCGCCGGAGCCCACGGTGATTCCATCGAGCGTCCTCCTCAAGGAGTTCTCCGAGCTGCCGCCCGGCTCGGTCTTGAACCGGGAGCGGCTGGTCGAAGCCCTCCAGCGCATCGAGGCGAAGTACAAATCGCGCGGCTACATCTACTGGTTCGCCGATCCCGCTTATCACGAGGTCGGAGACCACCGGGTCGACGTCGAAGTCAAGCTCTACGAGGGGGACAAGTTCTATCTCGGCCGTCTCGAGGTCAAAGGAAATACGACGACCCGCGACAAGGTGATCCGGAGGGAGTTCGCGCTGGACGAAGGCGACGTGATGAACATGGAGGCGATCAAGAAGAGCCTGCAGAAGCTCCAGCAGCTCGGCTACTTCAAGATCGCGGAGGAGCCCGACTTCTCGGTCCGCCCTGCCGAGAAGAAGGTCGACGTGATCATCAAAGGGACGGAGGCGAGCAAGAACGAGATCCAGTTCGGCGCCGGGTACTCCGCGCTCGACGGCTTCTTCGGGCAGTTTTCCTTCCAGACGCGAAACTTCCTCGGCCGGGGCGAGATCATCGGGGCCTCTGCGCAGGTGGGGCGTATCTCCAAGTACTACGACCTTTCCTACACCGTTCCGTGGTTCATGGACCGGAATCAGACCGTCGGACTGTCGCTCTTCCGCCGCAACGTCGCGTACCTGAACATCGACGAGAAGCGAGCGGGCGGGACGACGTTCTACGGGAAGGGGATCGGCCTCTTCGACAGCTGGTCGGTTCTGTACGCCTATGAGGACGTGAAGGCCAATTTTCCCGTGCGCGGCGCGCAGGTTCCTCCCGGACAACCGGCGCCACCGGAGAAGTTCACGGAGGTCACCGGAACGACGTCCTCGTTCACACCGGGCTACCGGTTCGACAGCCGGAACGATCCCTTCGACCCGAACCGGGGCTACCGCCTCTACCTGACGACGCAGTTAGCGGGAAGCGTGCTCGGAGGCAACCAGGACTTCATCAAACCTCTCGTGGGCGGCTCGGGTTACCTTCCGATCCGGATCCCGCGCCACGCTTATCTCGGAGTGAACTTCGAGGCCGGCTACGTCGCTCCGTTCGCCGGAAAGGACCTTCCGATCTTCGAGCGCTTCCAGCTCGGCGGCGAGACAAGCCTGCGGGGATTCCGCACCGGGTCGGTGCTTCCGTTGAAGAAGAACGACCAGGTCTTCACCGACGAGGCCGGCCGGATCCTCGGCGGCGACAAGTACTTCGTCCTGAACCTCGAGTACGTGTTCGCTTCGGTGGGCCCGGCAAAGCTCCTCTTCTTCACGGACCTGGGCAACGTGTACCACGAGAGCCAGTCGATCGATTTGACCCGGCTTCGGACCGCAGTGGGCGGCGAGCTGCGCATCTTTCTGCCGATCTTCCAGGCGCCTCTTCGGTTCATCTACTCGTTCAACCTCGATCCCAAGACGCCGATCGATCAGTTCGGATTTCCGATCACGCGATTGCGGGAGCGGCGGTCCGGGTTCGATTTCTCGATCGGGCGGACCTTCTGATGTCGCGGGGACAGGTCCTGCGGGACCTGCACCCGCATCCTCATTCAAGCTCCGGTGTCCCTGGAAATGCCTTTTTCGGCGCGTCTGTTCTCTCAAACAGGAAATTGTTACTATTCGCAGCTTTCGGCGGAAGGAGTCTTCGAATGAAACGACTAGTGCTCTGCCTCCTGGCGGCGTCGGTCGCCGCGGTCTTGAGCGCGCAGTCCGCGCCGACCGGCGCGGCGCCCTCGGGACAGATTCGCGTGGCAGTGATCGACGTCGAGCGCTTGGTGCGGGATTCGTCCCTGGGCAAGGAGGCCTTCAGTCGGGTGAAGAAAGTCAACGACGACAAGAAGGCCGAAGCGGACCGGCTCCAGAAGGAGTTGCGGGATCTCGAGCAGAAGCTTGCCGATCAGGGTCAGGCCTTGACCGACGAGAAGCGGGACCAGCTCCAGAAGCAGTACCAGGAGAAGGCGATCGACTTCAAGAGCTTCCAGGAGAAGGCGACCCGTGATCTCGATCAGGCGCAGAAGAAGGAGCTCGCGGACCTCGAACGGCGCGTGTTCCCCGTCATCACCCAGCTCGGTAAGGAGCGCGGATACACGCTGATCTTCAACAAGTTCCAGTCCGGCCTCGTTTTCGCCGACGACGCCGCCGACATCACCGATGACGTGCTGAAACGCTTCAACACGACCGTCGCCGTGCCTCCGGCCGCCGCGGCCAAGAGCGCGCCGCCCGCTGCTGCCGCGCCGGCGCCGGCCCCGACGAAGAAGCCCGGAGCTCATTGAACGGAAGGCGGGAGACGGAGACGAAAGGCCGGGGGCGCCGCCTCCGGCTTTTTGCTTTAGTACTATCCGGACCCGCGTGAAATCCCGAACGACCCCGCAAAGACGTCCGACGTCTCGGCGGCGCAAGCAGCCTCCCGGAGGCGTTTCGGGCTTCACACTGGGGGAGGTCGCCGCCGCCGTCGGGGGGCGCGTGGCGGGGGATCCGGACCTGCGTCTTTCGGGCGTCCGGTCTCTCGAAGATGCCGGACCACACGACCTCTCCTGGGTCGCGGCCGAGCGCCATTCTGCCGGAGCGCGGACGAGCGCGGCCGGGGCGCTCCTCGTCCCCTCTGCCGAGGTCGCCGCCGGAAAGCCCGCCGTCGTCGTCGAGTCGCCGCCACTCGCGCTGGCGCGCTGGCTCGAGCTCTCCCAGCCCGCGAGGCGGCCGCCCGCGGGAGTGGCCCGAGGGGCGCGCGTCCACCCGACCGCGAGGATCGGGCCCGGAGCCTCCGTCGCGGCGGGGTCCACCGTCGGACCCGGAGCGCGCGTCGGACGGCGAACGCGGATCGCGGAGGGCGTGTTCCTCGGCGAAAAGGCCGAGGTGGGAGATGACTGCATCCTGTATCCGTACGTCGTCGTGCGAGAGCGGTGCGTCATCGGCTCGCGCTGCATCCTGCATTCCGGAGCCGTCGTGGGATCCGACGGCTTCGGTTACGTCTGGGACGGAACGGCGCACCGCAAGATTCCCCAAGTGGGAATCGTCCGGATCGGCGACGACGTCGAGATCGGCGCGAACGCCGCGATCGACCGGGCCACGCTCGGGGAGACCCGGATCGGGCGGGGAACGAAGATCGACAACCTCGTCCAGGTCGGTCACAATGTCGTGGTCGGAGACGACGCGCTCCTCTGCGGTCAGGCCGGGATCGCCGGGTCGGCCCGCATTGAAGACCGCGTGACGCTCGCCGGCCAGGTGGGCGTCAACGACCACGTCACCGTCGGAAAGGGCGCGATCGCGACGGGTCAGGCGGGCGTGACCGGCTCGATCCCGCCCGG
>DASWDK010000080.1:0-2759 GCA_036395335.1 Thermoanaerobaculia bacterium | reverse complement strand
GACGGAAAGAGGTGGCGTTTCGTGACCGACGTCCTGGGGGCGAGCCCGCTGGGCCTCCTGTACGACGGCGTTCACCAGGCTCCGGCCGACACCCGGGAGTGGCTGCTGGTTCACGGCGCAGACCTCGCGCCGTCGAAAGGCCGCCTTCTGCTCGATTTGACGGAGGAGCTCTGGGAGGCCGCCTACGTCGATCTGGCGGAGCTCGCCGCCCTGGATCACCCCCGCGGCGTCGCTCTGGTTCCGAACGAACCGATGGTCCCTCCGCCTTTTCCGCCCGAGCGGCTGTTCACGGTTTCCCGCCCGCTCGTCCCGCGGGCGTTCGACGGCGCCGGTCGCGATCGGACGGAGGAGATCGCGCGGGAAGACGGCGTCTATTTGGGCGGCTTCGAGCCGACGCGCTATCAAGGGATCGTGGCGCCGCACGACCTCGTGCTCGAGCTGCCGCGCGCCCGGACCGCGAAAACCGTGATGCTCTACCTGACCGGCTGGATCTTCTACAGCGACACGTCCATCCAGGTGTCGCTCTCGCAGCGGGGGAAGAAGGATTCGCGGCTCCGGCCCTCCGGGCCCGCGCTGGAGGTGCCCGATGGGCATGGAGGATGGAAGGTCGTCCTCCCGGCCATGGGCTTTCCGGCCGGGAAGACGAAGACGATGCCGGTGGATCTCTCGACGGTCCTCGTGCGCCGGGATCCGCGGGTGCGCATCTCGACGAACCTGGCCATTTACTGGGACCGGATTCTCTACACCGCGGACGACCCTGCCGCCGAGATTCGGACGTCGCGGGTGCCACTTTCCTCCGCCCTTCTCTCCTTCCGCGGATTCTCCCGGCGCGTTCGGGAGAGCGCGGACGGCCCGCACGTGTTCCTTCACGACGACTTCGAGACCTCGCCCCGCTGGGCGGACCTCACGGGCCTCTACACGCGATTCGGCGACGTACGGGAGCTCCTTATCGCCGCGGACGACCGTTACGTCGTCTTCAAGGGGGGCGATTCGATCCGGCTCGAATACGACGCGTCCCGTCTGCCCGCGTTGCCGTCCGGCTGGGAACGGGACTGGCTCCTCGTTCTGGACGGGTGGGAAAAGGACGGCGACAAGAACACGGTCGCCGGGCAGACCGTCGAGCCCCTGCCGTTCCACGGACAGGACGACGCGCGCTACGGCGAGAGGCAGCCGAAGCCGGAGCCTTCGGCGCTCGACGAGCTGCGCCGGCAGTGGCTGACGCGCCGTGGAGGTCCGGAAGTGTTCCGAGACTGGGTGAGAACCGCCGGGCGTTAGACGGCGCCGACGAGAAGGGGCTTCGTCGCCAACAGACTCTCGACGGAAATGTCCTCATCCACGTCTTCCCAGTGGAGCCCGATGCCCCCGCCGATGAGGCGCCACCGCTTACGCTGTTCCGGGGTGGCTTTCTGAAGACGCGGAAACCAGGCCAGCGGCACTGCGATCTCACGACCGTCCGCCAAAACGACCCGCAGGGCATCGTCCGTGCAGCTCGCTTCGACCGCGAGAGGCTCGACGTTAACGTTTATGGTGCTCATGCCATGGGAACTGTAGCGCCTCGTGCCGAAAACCGGTGAGGAGTCTTGAGAACGATAGGCAAGAAAGTTTCTCAGATTGACCGCCAAAGAAACACGTTTGGGATGAGAGGACTGAGTGCCGCGACGGTCGTCTTGCTCGCCGCGGCTTGCGCGACCTTCGCGCACAATGACGGCTCCGGCGTTTTTCGCGACGTCACGCGGTCCTCCGGAATCCGTTTCCGCTTCCGGTCGGATCTCCAGCACCTGAAGATGATCACGACGGTCAACGGCGGATGCGCCTTCGGGGACGCGGACGGCGACGGCCTCCCCGACCTCTACGTCACCAACTCGATCCCGCGCTGGGGAAAGCCGAACGAAAAGAACTGCGGACGCCTCTACCGGAATCGCGGCAACGGCCGATTTGAAGACGTCACCGAGGCATCGGGCATCCGGGCCTGCGGCCTCGGCATGGGGGCGTTCTGGGTCGACCTCGACGGCGACGGAGATCTCGACCTCTACCTGACGAACCTCGGGCCGAATCAGCTCTTCGTCAATCGCGGCGATGGAACGTTCGAGGAGGCGCGGGGAAGCGGCCTCGAAGACCCTCTCTTCTCGGTCGGTGCCGCCTTTCTCGACTACGACGGCGACGGCGACGTGGACGTGGTGGTCGCCAACTATCTCGACTCGACCCCGGAGTGGGAGCGGGCGCAGCCCCAGTTCGAGCTGCGCGTTCCGGAGGACTACGTCGGCCAGCCCTCGCACCTTTTCCGCAATGACGGCAACGCGCACTTCACCGACGTTACGAAAGCGGCCGGCCTCTCGATGCCTCCCGCCGAGACGAAGACGCTGGGCGTCGCGGTCCTCGACTACGACGGCGACGGGAAGCCCGACCTCTACTTCGTCAACGACCGCGTCTCGAACCGGCTGTTTCACAACCGGGGGGACGGTACCTTCGAGGAGACGACCGCGGAATCGGGAGCGGGAGTGCTCGGTCAAAGGGCCCGCGCCGGCATGGGCATCGCGGTCGGCGACGCGGACGGCGACGGTCGGACCGACCTCTTCGTCACGAACTTCGGGGGTGAGCCGAACAGCTACTACCGCAACGTGGAGGGGGCGCTGTTCGAAGACGCGGGGGAGTCGCTCGGTGGAGGTCTGGCGGGGTTCCCCTCGGTCCGATGGGGAACGCACTTCGCGGACTTCGACAACGACGGCTGGCCCGACCTCTACGCCGTCGGCGGTCACCTC
>DASWDK010000079.1:0-3426 GCA_036395335.1 Thermoanaerobaculia bacterium | reverse complement strand
CTCGCATTGTCGGCGACGAATTCATCCCACTCCGCATCCTTCCCGCCCCGGTGAGACCAGCTGAGGTCGCCGTCCGGGCCGGAGAAGTAACCATCGAGCGTCACATTCTCAAAGACGATCAATCTCGGCATCTCTCTCTCCAGTCATGGCGCGTGCTGGGGCGCCACCTCGGTCGTCAGGGCAAGCGGGATGCCAGCGCGGGCAGGGCGCCGACGCCGGTCGCGATCTCTGGTTCGCGCGCCTCGGCGAGAGACCGAGAAATGCCCGCTTACGTGCCTGACACCCGCGTGCCCAGCCGACGAGGCGCACGTCTACCGACAATCCACTTCATAGATACGGAGTCGTGAGGGTCGTATCGGTGACGAACTTTCTTCCTGAATCGATTGAAAGTGCGTCACGCGGAGGGCTGACCAACACTCTGTTAAGGAGGGCGATAGGTTCGGTTCATTGCCCGCGAATCGGAAGGCTTCCCGACCCAGGGGACCGACTGCCGCCGCGCTCGGAGAGGAGACGCGGCCGCCGCCCCTCGTGTGCGTCCAGAGACCCTTGAGCGGCGACGTTGCGCGCACGAACGTCTCCTGAGTGACGTCCGCTGCTTCGTCGTCATACTGCGGGCCGCGCGGAGCTCTCTTCGAGGTCGTCGTTCACGCGCCGTCAGACCGCCAGAGTCGCCACGCCCCGCGACGGAACGCTGGGACGAGGCGCTCGATCGCTTGAAGAAGTTCGTCGAAGAATAGGGAGCCGAGAGGCGCGGCGGAGCAGTCCGTCGACTAGGAGGATGCCGGTTTCTCGAGCGCCTGAACTCGCCGATCGAGCTCTCCGTACGTCACGCGAAGCAGGCTTTTCACTTCGCCGAACTGCTCGCGAATCTCTTCGCGGACCGTCACGAATTCTTGCGTGAACTTCTCATCCATGCCGGCGACTCCCTCGGCGACTAGCCGGATCTCGCTACGCAGGCCCTCGGCGACGACATCGGAGTGTCGCTTGACGTCACGAATCTCCGCCCCGAGCTCCGCGCGAACCCCCCCGATCTGCTCCAAAAGCTCCGCGCGAAGTCCCCCGATCTGGTCACCGAGCTCCGCGTGAACGCCCTCGATCCTGTCCCCGAGCTCCGCGCGAACGCCCCCGAGATCCGACCGCAGCCCTTCCGCCACGGCCTCGATGTGGCGTTCGAGATCATCGGATCTCCGATCGCCTTTCTCGTCCACGGCGTGGATCTCGCCCCGCAGCCCTTGGGCGACGACGTCGAGATGGCGTTTGATGTCGTCGGCTGTCTCGCGATCCATCGGTCCTCGTGTCGGGCGAGCCTAGCACCGAGGCTGATCAGTATTGTCGCGGGCTTCCGACCTCGGCAGATCAGTCCGATGTGGCAGTGGAGACCTGACCCCAGATGTGGCAAGTGGAGACCTGACCCCATGTTGCGTCCGTCGGCGGGAGTGTGCAACTGTGACGGGTCGATGTCCGACCCTGAGAGTCCGCCATCCGAAGGCGGCGAGACCAATGGATCGCGGACCGTGGTGGTGCGGGTCGAGGCCGCCCGGGTCCGCGGCTCGACGCCGGCCGCCGGTTTTGCGCCGACGGACGCCTCCGGTCAGCGCGACTTTTTCGCGGAGCGCCTCGCGCTCTTCGGCCGCATCGCGTGCCTGGCCTCCACCGGGTTCCTCGTCATGCGCCTGGCGATCAACGCCGTCTCGAAGCCGGGCGTCCGGTCTCTCTTCGATGACGTCCCCTTCTTCCACCTGGCGGCGACGGCGATCCTCTTCCTCGTCTGGATGCTGGCCGGCAGCCGCGCCTTCTCCAATCGGGGGCTCCGCCGCATCGACGCCTGGGGAACGATCGGAGCCAATCTGGCCTACGCGATGATGATCTTGACGATGCCGTTCGCCTGGCGGGCGGACCAGCTCGTCCTTCTCATCTTGAACGCCGTGCTCCTCGGTCGGGCCGCTCTCGTTCCGAGCGAGCCGCGCCGCACGGCGTGGATCTCCGCGGCCTCCGTCGTCGCGACCCCCGTCGTGACGGCGTTCCTCTTTCTCAAAGCCGCGCCGCCCGACCTCCTCCCCGGTGCCGTCGTGACGCAGGCGACGCTCTGGGCCACGTTTACGGTCGTGCTCGCGACACTTATCTCGAACGTGACTTTCCACCTACGCCGCTCGATCGTGCGCGCGCGCCGGCTCGGACAGTACACGCTCTTAGAGAAGATCGGAGAAGGCGGGATGGGGGCCGTCTATCGCGCCGAGCACGAGATGCTGCGCCGCCCGACGGCGATCAAGCTCCTCGCCCCGCAGAGCGCGGGGGAAGAGAGCCTCCGGCGCTTCGAGCGCGAGGCGCAGTTGACGGCGCGGCTCACGAATCCCCACACGGTCTCGGTCTACGACTTCGGACGCACACCCGAGGGCGCGTTCTACTACGTGATGGAGTACCTCGACGGGTTCGACCTGGAGCGCCTCGTGCGAAAGGAGGGGCCGCTCCCGCCGGGCCGGGTCGTGCATATCCTTCGGCAGGTCTGCGAGGCCCTGGCCGAAGCGCACGGCGCCGGGCTCGTCCATCGCGACATCAAGCCGGCGAACATCCTGCTGTCGGAGTTGGGCGGCATCTCCGACTTCGCCAAGGTCCTCGATTTCGGGCTCGTCAAGGACGTCAAGGGATCCGACGACGTCCAGCTCACGCGCGAAGACGTCTTGGCGGGGACTCCGCAATACCTCGCGCCCGAGACGATCCAGGGTGGAATGTCCTCCGATCCGCGGAGCGACCTCTACGCTCTCGGCGCCGTGGCCTACTACCTCCTGACCGGTACCCCGGTGTTCGAGGGGCGGCCGATCGAGGTGATCCAGAGCCATCTCCAGCGTTCGCCGGAACCGCCGTCGGCGCGCCTCGGCCGGCGACTTCCGGCGAAGCTCGAGAGCGTCGTTCTCGACTGCCTCGAGAAGGATCCGAGTCGCCGCCCGGAGAGCGCGCAGGCTTTGATGGATCGCCTCGACGCCTGCGACGACGTCGTACCCTGGGCCATCGAAGAGGCGCGGAGGTGGTGGAGGGCGAGAAAGACGGCGTGATCGGGTCGCGGCCGCCGGAGACGCCCATGGAATCCGGACGACTCACGGCTCGTCGGGAACGCTGCACGGTCGCTCGCCGCAGCATCGCAAGGTCGTCCAAAGGCAAGAGTGCGAATCGGCGGACTCCGCGAGGGCGGGGTCGCGAATGTGGCAAGTGGAGACCTGACCCCCAATGTGGCAAGTGGAGACCTGACCCCATCGTACGACGTTAGTCGAGTCCTCAATCCTGGCCGATGGGTGCGGGATGATAGGACCGCTCCATGATCGGCGAGACGATCTCTCACTACCGCGTGCTGCGGATCTTGGGCGAGGGCGGCATGGGCGTCGTCTACGAGGCCGAAGATGTCCGCCTCGGGCGCCACGTCGCGTTGAAGTT
>DASWDK010000078.1:0-4757 GCA_036395335.1 Thermoanaerobaculia bacterium | reverse complement strand
GCGTGGCTCTTTCGCGAGGCCGGCGCCGAGGTCGCGGTGACCGGCAGCAATCCGTTTTCGACCCAGGACGACGTCTGCGCCGCGCTCGTCCGCCGCGGGTTGACCGTCCACGCGATCCACGGCGCTGACGCGAAGACGTTCGACGAGCACCTGCTCGCGACGCTCGACTTCGGACCCGACCTGATCGTGGACGACGGCGCGGAGCTCGTCACCCGCCTCCACCAGTTCCGCCGCGACCGACTCCCCGCGGTCCGCGGCGCGTCCGAGGAGACGACGAGCGGAGTCCTCCGCCTGCGCGCGATGGAGCGGGAGGGCGCTCTCGAGATCCCCGTCATCGCCGCGAACGACGCCCGCTGCAAACACCTCTTCGACAACCGCTACGGCACCGGTCAGTCCACGCTCACCGCGATCCTGGCCGCGACGAACCTGCTGCTCGCAGGAAAGACCGTCGTCGTGGCGGGCTACGGCTGGGTCGGCCAGGGCCTCGCGCTCTACTGCCGGGGGTTCGGGGCCCGCGTGGTGGTCGTCGAGACGGACCCGTTCAAGGGCCTCGAAGCGGCGTCGAACGGCTTCGAGGTGCGTCCGATGGCGGAGGCAGCCGCGGTCGGAGACGTTTTCCTGACGGGCACGGGCTCGATCGGAATCTTGCGGCGCGAGCACTTCGAGATCATGAAGGACGGCGCCCTCCTCGCCAACTCGGGCAACTACGCGCACGAGATCGACGTGGCCGCGCTCTCGGAGCTCGCCGTCGAAGAGCGCGACGCACGCCGCCACGTCACCGAATACGTGCTGGCGGACGGCCGGCGGATCCACCTGCTCGCGCAGGGAGCGCTCGTCAACATCGCGGCGTCCGACGGACATCCAGTCGAAATCATGGACCTCTCCTTCTCGGTCCAGGCTCTCTCGATACACCACCTCGCGAACAACGCGGCCGAGCTCGCGCCCGGAGTTCACGCGCTCCCATCCGAGTTGGACGAAGCAATCGCGCGCGCGCGCCTCGATCTTCTCGGGATGCGCCTCGAGGTGCCGACCGCGGAGCAGCAGGAGTACGCGCGGAGCTGGCGGTGAGCGCGTCGTCGTCCTCGATCGTCGCCGACTTCCGGCTTGCGCCAGAAGGCGCGAAGAAGATCCGCTGGGTCGCCCAGCACGCGCCGGTCTTAAACGCCGCCTTCGAGAGGCATCTGGGCGACGGATCTCTGCGCGGAGTCAACGTCGCAGTCTGCGTGCCCCTCGAGGCGAAGACGGCTTATTTGACCCTGCTCTTGAAGCGTGCGGGCGCGAACGTCGCGCTCGCGGGCACCGCACCCGGCTACGTTCAGGACGACGTCGCCGCGGCGATCGCGGAGGAAGGCGTCACCGTGTTCGCGATCGCGGACGCCTCGGCCGAGGAGTTCGAAGAGCACCTGATCGGCGTCGTCCGGACGAATCCCGCGCTCCTCGTCGACGACCGGGCGGAGCTGACCCGCATCCTTTTGACGAAGGAGACCGGGCGCGTCGCCGGCGTCTGGGGCGCAACCGAGCAGACCACGTCGGGGGTGACGAAGCTCCGGAACATGCAGCGGGCGGGGATCCTGCGCTTTCCCGTCATCGCGGGAAACGACGCGATGTGCAAGCACCTCTTCGACAATCGCTACGGCACCGGGCAGTCCGTATTCACCGCCATCCTCGCTTTGACCAACCTCTACCTGGGAGGCAAGACCGTCGTCATCGCCGGATACGGCTGGTGCGGAAAGGGGCTGGCGCGGCGCGCCGCGGGACTTCAAGCGCGCGTGGTCGTGTGCGAAGTCGATCCGGTGCGCGCTCTCGAGGCGGTCGCGGACGGCTTCGCGGTTCTGCCGCTCGAAAAAGCGGCGGAGGTCGGAGACTTCTTCGTGACGTCGACCGGAACGCATGCCGTCTACGGGCGGGAGCACTTCGCGCGCATGAAGGATGGCGCCGTGCTCGCGAACGCGGGCGGGCTCGACACGGAGATCGACGTCCCGGCGCTGGAGGAGATGGCGGTGGAGAAGCGCGAGGTGCGCCGCCAGATCACCGAGTACCGCCTTTCCGACGGCCGTCGACTCCACTTGCTCGCCGAAGGGCGGCTCGTCAACATCGCCGGGGGAGACGGACACCCGGTCGAGATCATGGATCTCTCGTTCACGGTGCAGGCCCTCGCGATCCACTACCTCGCGCGTCACCGCGGAGAGCTGCCGGCGGGCGTGCATCCGCTGCCGCCGGAGATCGACCGCGAGATCGCGGCGATCAAGCTCGAAACGCTGGGCATCGCGATCGATTCGCTGACTGCCGAACAGGAGGAGATGCGGCGGCAGTGGAAGTGAGAGCGCGGCGGCGGGCAGCCGTTCTGCTGCTCGGTTTCGCGATCGCGGCAAGCGCCGCTTGCGCGAGCTCGCGGGAGACTCCGGCCTATTGCGCGGAGCTCCGCGGCGCGGGACCCGGCTCCGACGCGCTCGATCCCGAGGCGACCGGCTCCGCACGGCTCGAGCTCGACGGAGCGACGATCCGCTTTCAGATCCGAGCCACGAACCTGGGAAAGGTCGTGGCGACCCACCTGCACATCGGCCCTGCGGGCGTGAACGGCCCGATGGCGCACGAGCTGAACCCCGGGTTCGTCGGCGAGACGTTCGAAGGAACGACGGTCGTCTCGGCGGAGCTCGCGCGAGCCGTCCTCGCGAACCCGTCGCAGTACTACGTCAAGCTGCACAGCCGGAAGTTTCCGGGCGGCGCGATCCGCGGCCAGCTGCACCCGTGCGGAGGAAAGGGCGGCCGGTCTTCGCTTCCCCCGCGTTCGCGACAATCTAGCTATAGTTATGGCTAGAACGGACCGGGACGCGATGCGCTTTGCGACGATTGCCGAAGTGAAAGACCAGCTCTCCCGCTACCTGCGCCGGGCTCGGCGGGAGAGGGAGCCCATCGTCGTGACTCACTATGGAAGGCCCTATGCCCTCATCCAGGCGCTCGATGAAGAAGCGCTCGAAGAGCTCGCGTGGGGCGAGCTCGCGAAGCGTCAGCTCGAACGCGCATGGGAAGACGAGGACGATGCGCTCTACGACTACCTGTAGGAGGGGCGGGGTCGTCGTCGTCAATGTTCCGTTCACCGACCATTCCGGGACGAAGAAGCGGCCGGCGATCATCGTGAGCGCGGACGGCTTTCACCGAACGCTTCCCGATGTGATCGTTTGTCCCATCAGCAGTCGGCCGCGATACTTCGAACACCCCGGTGCGGGCGACCTGCCGCTGCGATCCTGGAAGGCGGCCGGGCTGCGATATCCGAGCACCGTCCGGATCTCGAGAACGCTCGCGATCCACAAGAACCTCATCGGAAGAGTTCTTGGAAGGCTTCCATCGGAGGAGTTGAACCGGGTCGAGAGCGCCTTGCGGGTCGCTCTCGCGCTCTGACACCCGGCGTGCCCCGCGACCGGAAAGCGGCAGAGCGCCACGAGCGTGCCGACCTCCTCGTTCTCGGCGGCACGGTCCTGACGGTCGACGCGCAGGACACGGTCATCTCCGAGGGCGCGGTGGCGATCCGCGGCGGCACAATCGTGGAAGTCGGTCCGCGCTCCCGGCTCGAGCGGCGTTTCCGAGCGCGGCGCTCGATCGACGCGCGCGACCGTCTCGTTCTTCCCGGTCTCGTCAACGCTCACACGCACGCCGCGATGACGCTCCTGCGCGGGGTGCGGGACGACGTCGACCTGATGACGTGGCTCGAGAAGTACATGTTTCCGCTGGAGAAGCGCTTCGTCACTGCGGAGTTCGTGCGTTGGGGAGCGCGGCTGGCCTGCTGGGAAATGATCGTTTCGGGAACGACGACTTTCGCGGACGGCTATTTCTTCGAAGAGGAGGTCGCGCGCGCCGCCGACGAAGCCGGCCTTCGAGTCGTCGCCGGCGAAGGGATCTTCGACGTCCCGACGCCCGACGCGAAGAACGCCACGGAAAGCCTCGCGCGAGCGGAGAAGCTCCTCTCCGACTGGACGGGCCATCCGCGGATCACTCCGGCGCTCTTTCCGCATGCGTGCTACACGGTCGGTCCCGAGACTTTCCGGAAGGCGATGGACCTGGGTGCCCGGTTCGAGGCGCCGGTCCTGACCCACCTCTCGGAATCGGACGGTGAGCTCGCGATGGTGCGGGCGAGCTACGGCACGACTCCGGTCCGGCACCTCGCGGGGCTCGGGTGCCTGCGCTCCACACTCACTGCCGCCCACTGCGTCCGTGTCGACGACGAGGAGATCGGTCTCCTCGCGGCGAGCGGCGTCGGAGCCGTCCATTGCCCGGAGAGCAACATGAAGCTCGGGAGCGGCGTGGCGCCCGTCGGAAAGATGCTGGCGGCGGGAGTTCGGGTCGGTCTCGGAACGGACGGCGCGGCGAGTAACAACGACCTCGACATGGTCGGGGAGATCGGGTCGGCGGCGCGGTTGCACAAGGTCGCGGCGCTCGATCCCACGGCCGCGCCGGCGCGGGCAGTGCTTCGAATGGCGACGCAGGGCGGCGCGGAGGCCTTGCACATGGGAGATCGGGTCGGTTCGCTCGAAGCCGGGAAGCGCGCAGACCTGATCGTGCTCGACGTCTCGGCTCCAAACGCGCTGCCGCTCTTCAATCCGAGCTCGCACGTCGTCTATTCCGCGCGCGGCGATTCGGTCGAGACCGTCATCGTGGACGGCGCAGTCTTGATGGATCGTCGCCGGTTACGGACCCTCGACACGGAGGAGATCCGAAACCGGGTGACTCGGTTCAGCCGAAGAATCCGCTCGGCTCTGCCG
>DASWDK010000077.1:0-2169 GCA_036395335.1 Thermoanaerobaculia bacterium | reverse complement strand
GAACGTCTTCGCGTCAGCGCCGTGGATCGCGTGGACGGTCAACCCGCGGCGGACGAGCGCGGCGCAGACGTCGTCCTGGGTCGAAAACGGATTGCTGCCGGTCACCGCGACCTCGGCGCCGGCCTCGCGAAAGAGCCACGCGAGGTAGGCGGTCTTCGCCTCGAGATGAACGGCAATCGCAATCCGCCGGCCTTGGAGCGAGCCGTCCGAGAGGCGGCTCCGCGCGAAGGAGTTCAGGGTGTGCGCGTGCTGCGCGACCCACTCGATCTTGCGCTCACCGTCGGTGGCGAGAGAGACGTCGCGGATCGTCGAATGTACGGGCATTCGAAGGCGGCGATCGTAACAGGGTCGCTGCGGACCGACGCCGATGCGATGTGGCGAGTGGAGACCTGACCCCCAATGTGGCAAGTGGAGACCTGACCCCAGATACACTCCCGCCTCCGGAGGACAGATCTTGCGGAGATTTCACTGGGTGATCGCGGCGGTCGCGCTCCTCGTGGTGATCGACTGGAAGGCTTCCCCACAACCGCGCCGCCGGCGTCTTCAGGAGTCACAGATGACTCTCGAAAAAGAGCTCCTCGGCAAGTACGGCGAGGGACAGAGGGAGCGGCTCGCACGCGGGATGAAGCAGGTCGCTCAATTCTGGAGGGCCGGGGACGGCGACGCGAAAGCGTTCGAGGAATTCGTTCGGGCGAACTTCGCCGGCGATTCGACGACGCTCGACGCGCTGTTCGAACGGATGGAGCTCGCGATGGAGTCCTTCGACGGCCACATGGTCGAGATCAACCGCGACTTTCGGATGCAGTCGGACCTCGATCGTGGGCCGATCTATCCATTCGACGAGACGCTTGCCGGCTACGATCCCTCGGCGCACGTCAACGACGACTTCTTCGCCAACAAGCTCGCCTTCGTCGTCCTGCTGAACTTTCCTCTGACGACGCTCGAGCAGCGCCTTGCGGAGGGGGAGGGCTGGTCGCGCCGCCAGTGGGCGGAGGCGCGGCTCGCGCAGCGCTTCTCCAAGCGCATCCCGGCCGACGTCAACCTCGCGATCGCGAAAGCCGGCTCGGAGTCGGCGCAGTACATCGCGCAGTACAACGTCTGGATGCACCATCTCGTCGACGAACGGGGAAACCGCCTGTTTCCGCCGAAGATGCGACTGCTCTCGCACTGGAACCTGCGCGACGAGATCAAGGCCGATTACGGCGACGCTGCCAACGGCCTCGCAAAGCAGCGGGCGATTGAAAAAGTGATGGAGCGGATCGTCACGCAGAAAATTCCGAAGGCGGTCATCGACAATCCGTACGTGGACTGGAACCCCTTCACGAACGAGGTCCGTCCGGCGGCAGAGAAGGATTCCGACGCGCCACCGCCGGCGAGTGCCGCCGTCGCGGCGAAGCCGCCGAATGCGCCGGAGCCCGATACCCGTTACGCGATGCTTCTCGCGGACTTCCAGGCTTCGCGCAAGGCCGACCCCTACTCGCCGACCGCTCCGACCCTGATCGCGCGCCGCTTCGACGAGAACCGCGAGCTGCCCGAGCCTCGGGTCCGGAAGATGTTCGAGGACGTCCTCACCTCCCCGCTCGTCCCCCGCGTTGCAAAGCTGATCGAGAAGCGTCTGGGGCGGCCGCTCGAGCCGTTCGACGTCTGGTATTCCGGCTTCAAACAGCGGGGGAAGTACAGCGAAGCCGAGCTCGACGAGATCGTCCGGAAGAAGTACCCCACGCCGGACGCCTACAAGAAGGACATCCCGAACCTCCTCCAGAAACTCGGCTTCTCGAAGGAGAAGGCGGAGTACGTCGCGGACAACATCGTCGTCCATCCCGCCCGCGGCTCCGGACACGCGTCCGGCGCCGGCAAGCGCGGATTCAAGGTCTATCTGCGGACGCGCGTCGAGAAGGAGGGGATGAACTACAAGGCGTACAACATCGCGGTGCACGAGATGGGTCACAACGTCGAGCAGACCTTCTCGCTGAACGACATCGACCACACGCTGCTCGCGGGCGTGCCCAACACGGCGTTCACTGAAGCGCTCGCGTTCGTCTTCCAGGGTCACGACCTGGAGCTCCTGGGGCTCGTGAAGCCGGACGCAAAGAGCCGGGCACTCGCGACGCTGAACGACTTCTGGGGAACGTACGAGATCGCAGGGGTCGGTCTCGTCGACATGGGCGT
>DASWDK010000076.1:0-5444 GCA_036395335.1 Thermoanaerobaculia bacterium | reverse complement strand
GACTCGAGGGTTCTGAAACGATTCAACAGAGGGGCGGCTTCGAAAGAGCCGCCCTTCTTTTTTCACGCCTCCAGCAGCTTCAGCGGGCTCGCGCGGCTCTTCTTCGCCACCTGGTCGAGAGTGCACTGGCGCGGCGCTTTGTCGAGACGGTAGCGCAGTAGCCTCGTCCCGTGGCGGAAGCGGCCGCCGGTGAAGTGGTCGTACTCGACCTCGACGACGAGCGTGGGCTCGAGCGGCTCCCACTCCCCCGTCCGCTCGGTCGACCAGCGGCTCGGACCGCCGGGGGCGCGTCCGGTGAAGCCCGGCGGCTTGCGGAGCGCTTCGAGCTCGCGCGTCACCTTCTCGCGGTCTTTCGCCTTGATCGACGACGTGAACCCGACGTGGTGCAGCAGCCCCTTGCCGTCGTAGAGCCCGAGCAACAGCGAACCGACGACCTTCGTCTTCGATCCGTAACGGAATCCCCCGACGACGCAGTCGGCGGTCCGCTTCAACTTCACCTTCTGCATGGCCGTGCGCTGTCCGGAGCCGGATTCGTACGTCACGTCGCGGCGCTTCGCCACGATTCCATCGACTGCCGTCCCGCCGCCCGAGAGCCACTTGCGGGCCGCGGACGAATCGGTCGTCATGGGTGAGAGCCGGAGACGACCGTCCTTCGGGAAAAACCTCCGCGCGAACTTCTTGAGCGCCGGGCGGCGCTTCTCCAGCGGTTCTTTCACGAGCGAACGGCCGTTCTCGTCGACGAGGAGGTCGAACACGATGAAGAGCGCCGGCGTCTCCTTCGCAAGAAGCCGGATCCGGCTCTCGGCGGGATGGATGCGCATCAGCAGGTCGTCGAACGAAAGGGCCTTCCCGACAGGGATCACGATCTCGCCGTCCACGACGAATCGCTCGGGCTCGAGCTCGTGCAGGACCTCGACGAGCTCGGGGAAATAGCGCGCGAGCGGCTGCCCGGACTTCGACTGCAGGGCGATCTCGTCGCCGTCGCGAAACGCGAGACAGCGGAAGCCGTCCCACTTCGGCTCGTACTGCCACTCGCGACCCGTGGGGATCTCGTCGACGAGGAGCGCCTCCATCGGCGAATAGGAGACGGGGATCGGTAAGGTCACGGTTGGCAGAGATCTCGCGGAAAGAGCGTCGGATTCCCCCGGGATTGTGACGGCTCCGAAGCGGCGAAGTTCGAAGGGCGGAGTCTCTCAGCGATGAGAGAGACCCTTAAGGAGCTCCTCCGCTCGCTCGGAGACATCACGGCGCCCGCTCCGACCGATTCCGACCGACGCAATCCTCTTCTGCTTTCCGTAGGTTCGCGTGAACTCGGTGACCGCCCTCCGGGCGAGCGCGGCCGGCGGCCGACCTGACTTCTTTTGGCGCGATATGGGCCAACAATACATCGCAGGTTCGCGCCCCTCAAGCGAATCAGAAGAACTTCTCCAGCTTCACGCGTCCCGTCTTCGCGAGCAATGGCTCCCAGAGATCTCCGAGCTTGCGCAATCGCGCCGGCACGTTGTCCATCCGGAAGTCCTCGATTGCGACGCCGCGCTCGAGCTCCTTCCACGTCACCGGCGTCGAGACGGGCGCCCTCGGCTTCGGGCGCACGGAGTAGATCGATGCGAGCGTCCGCCCCCAGGCGTTCTGGTTGTAATCCACCAGCACCCGCCCCTTCGGGCGCTTCGCGACCTTGTACTCCGCGGTGACGAGATCGGGCTTTCGAGCCTCCATCTGGCGGGCGAACTCTTTCGCGAATGTCCATACCTGCTTCTGAGTCGGGCCGCGGACGATCGGGACGTACACGTGGATCCCTTTGGAGCCGGTCGTCTTGGCGTAGTTCCCCATGCCGAGGGAGTCGAGTGACTCGCGGACGAGGAGCGCGGTCTCGAGAACTCTGCCGAAATCCGCGCCCGGCACCGGGTCCAGGTCGAAGTGCAAGTAGTCGGGCCGGTCGACGTCGTCGCACCGCGCGTACCACTGGTTCAGGTCGATGCAGCCGAGATTGATCACCCAGAGGAGCGCCGGAAGGTCCTGCACGATGGGGAAATCGATCACGTTGCCCGACCCGTGCTCGATCGAACAGAGTTCGATCCATTCGGGGCGCGGAGAAGGGGCGCGCTTCATGAAGAAGAACTCCCCCGCCGCGCCGTGCGGGTATCGCTTCATGACCATCGCCCGGTCGGTCAGGTGCGGGATCAGCCACCGCGAAACGTCCGCGTAGTACTGGAGCAGATCGCCCTTCGTGATCCCGAGCTCCGGCCAGAAGAGCTTGTTGACGTTGGTGAGCCGAACCTCGCGGCCTTCGGCCTTCACGACGACGTCGTCGGCGTCGCGGGGGATCGTGAACGACCCGGCCGCTCGGCCGCGCGACGGCCTTTTGGCGGTGGAGCGGCGCTTCGACGGGTGATAGTCGCGCGTTGCCGGACCGCGCCGGCTCACGGCTGCGGTTCCCAGGAGCGGCGTGGGAGCGGCGGGAGCTTGGGCGGCCGCGGCCCGTGTCGCACCGCGCCGACGACGGGAACGTAATCGAGCTCGACGCCGGAGCGTGCGCAGCGGAGCATCAACCCTCCGCGGCTCATGTCGCCGCGTCCGACGAAGGAGATCGGAAAGAGCAGCCGTTCGCCGAAGACCTTCGTCAGGACGTCGACGTACTTGCTGCTGGCGACGGAGCCGAGGAGTACGACCTCGCAGCTCTCACCTGCCGTTTCGGCGATCAGGTGCGCGTCGCGCAGGAGCGGCTGGCGGTAGCTGCGCTTCCTTTCGTCGACGTCGCCCCGCGCAAAGCGCTTGAGGCGGGCGATCGTGATCGGCTCGTCGAGCGAACGCAGCCCCTCGTTCGGGGTGATCACGAGAGCGCCCGGGACTCCTTTCGGCGGTGATGCGAACTCGCGCGCATAGGCGAGCTTTCCTCGGAAATACAGGCCGGAGAGGAAGCTGAAGACCTCGCCGATCGGCGCCCCTTCGGGAGAACGGAGCCGCCTCGCGAGCTCGAACTCGGCTCTCGGGTTCAGAAAGAGCCGGGCCCGCTCCCCACCGCAATGTGCGGGCGACAGCAGGAACACGCGATTCCGCCGCTTCACGGCGGGAGCATACCGGACGGTAATTCGGGCTTGACCGGGAGCGGATCGGGGTGATAGATAGTTAACAGAATGGTTAACTATTTAGCCGCTGCCTCGCTCGACCGAGCCTTCTCGGCGTTGGCCGACCCCACGCGACGGGCGATCCTCGCCCGTCTGGCGGTCGGCGAGATCCGCGTGACCGATCTCGCAGAGCCGTTCGAAATCTCGCTTCCCGCCATTTCGAGGCACGTGAGAGTTCTCGAAGAAGCCGGGCTCCTCAAGCGGCGTCGCGAAGGGCGCGTCCATCACTGCCGTCTCGATCCGAAACCACTCGGCGCGGCCGCCGACTGGATCGCGCGAAACCGCGCCTTCTGGGAAAAGAGCCTCGACCGGCTCCACGAATATCTGACCGATCATTTGAAGAAGGAGGAGTTCTCATGGCATCCCCGCGGACGATCCCCGAAACGAGTCTCCGACTCTCCCGGACCTATCCGGCGCGCCGCGAAGAGGTCTTCCGGGCCTGGACCGACAAGGAAGCGCTGAGCCGGTGATTCGCGCCGTCGGCGGAGTTCGAGACCAAGGTCCCACTCCTCGAGCTCAAGCCGGGCGGTCGCTATCGCATAGAGATGCGCAAGGGCGAAGTCAACCACGTCGTGTTCGGCCGGTATCGGGAGGTCCGGCCGCCGGAGAAGCTCGTCTACACGTGGAAATGGGAGACTGACCCGGATCGGGGGACAGAAGATACGATCGTCACCGTGGAGTTCCTCGATCGCGGCCGCTCGACGGAGCTCGTCCTGACGCATGAGAGGTTCGTCAGCGTCGAGATACGCGACGAGCACAGCAAAGGCTGGAACGGCTGCCTCGAGCAGCTCGGACGTTTCCTTTCGGAAAGGAGAGATTCATGAAACCACTTCGGGCTTTCTCGATCACTGTCGCGATCCTCGTCATCGCCTGCGTCGTCTCCGCCGCGCCGGCGACGAACCCTGCCTGGGAAAAGATGAAGTCGCTCGTCGGCGAGTGGGAAGGAACCATGGATCACGGGGGGCAAGCGATGCCCGTAAAGGTGTCCTACTCGCTCGTCTCGAGCGGCAGCTCGATCATGGAGCGCCTGAGCACGCCGGATGGGAGCGACATGGTCACGATGTACTACCCGGATGGCAGCGGGCTCATGATGACCCACTACTGCTCGGAGGGGAATCAGCCGCGCATGAAGGCGGCACCTTCGAGCGGAGACACCCTCGCGTTCAACTTCGTCGACGCGACCGGGCTCGCAAGCCCTCAGGCCGAGCACATGAACAAGCTCGTTGTGCGGTTTCAGGACGCCGACCACTTCACGCAGGAGTGGACGCACCGCAAGGCCGGCAAGGAGGAGACAGGAGTCTTCAAATACACACGGAAGAAGTAAGAAGAACGGCGCCTCGGGCACCGCGCAAGAGCGATCATCGGATCGCCCGCTGAACGACTCGGTCCGGCGCCACTCGAGGAGGAAATTCCGGAGTCGAAACCGCTCTCCGCTAGCTCCGCAGATCATGCAAAGGGCGGTTTCTCTTTTACCGGCGAGTATGACGTATGACTACAAACGAGCTGCTTGAAACGTACTACAAGGGATTGCAGCAAAAGAAGGGTTGGGAGTCGGTGATTTCTGATGACTTCAAGTTTGTCGGCGGCGATATGACCAAGACCGACCCGGTTCTGGGCAAGTCGGCCTATATCGAAGTGATCAAGAGATTCGGTTCTTTGTTCAAGGCCATGAGGGTCAAGGAAATGATTGTGGAAGGCGATCGAGCATTCGTGCGTGCGAACTACGACTATGTATTTCCCAACGGCAGAAGCATGAGCGGTGATGTTGCAGAGCTATGGAGAGTGAGAGATGGGAAGCTCGACTCGCTGACCATATTCTTTGACACAGGCACCTTTCAGGCGAACGTGCGCTGACTCGCAGAAGGCGTTGCCCCAACGCAGCTCCTAACGATCGAACCCGGACTCGTTGCAACCGCTCCCGCGCGGGGGATCAACCCGGCTGGGAAAAGATGAAGTCTGTCATCGGCGATGGGAAGGCGCCACGACTCACGTGCGTCGGTGCTCGCGAGGTTCGTCAGGTCGATGGAGAGCCGCGCGTCGGACGCCGCGCAGGAGTGACCACCGGATCGCTCCGCTGAACGGCTCGATGAGACGCCAGTAGAGGAGGAACTTCCTGCGCGTCGCCTCGCCGAAGCTGGCAACGCGGGTTTCGGTCGAGAGCTCAGAATGTGGCAGGTGGAGACCTGACCCTCCATGTGGCAAGTGGAGACCTGACCCCACGCGCAGGTTCCAGGCCGCTTTCGCGAAGCCGGGCTCCGCGAAGCTATCGAACTCCGCCGCGGAAATCCGCCGCAGGCCGCCGTCCGGCCGCCAGAAACG
>DASWDK010000075.1:0-17221 GCA_036395335.1 Thermoanaerobaculia bacterium | reverse complement strand
GCGCGCGACGAGCGACGCCGTCGACATCCTGGATGCGGCGGGGTTCGACGTCGTGCTCGTCGAAACCGTCGGAGTGGGCCAGGACGAAGTGGACATCATCCGGGCCGCCGAGACCGTCGCGGTCGTGCTCGTGCCGGGGCTGGGGGACGACATCCAGGCGATCAAGGCAGGCATCCTCGAGATCGCCGACATCTTCGTCGTCAACAAGGCTGACCGAGAAGGCGCGGACCGGACCGCGGCCGAGCTCGCGATGATGCTCGACTTGACGCCCGGCCTGCCCTGGCGGCCTCCGGTCGTCAAGACCGTCGCCCCACGCGGCGAAGGCGTGGCGGAAGTCGTCGAGGCGATGGAGTCGCACGGCGGCTGGCTCACGGCTTCACCGGAAGGCAGCCTGCGCGCGGTGCGCCGGGCGAAGGCGCGTCTGCTCGCTCTTCTCGAAGAGCGGTTTCATCGGACGATTGAGTCCCGCGCCCCGGAGCCCGACGGCTTCGAGGAAGCGATCCGGCGCGTCCGGGAGCGGCATGAGGACCCGTACTCCGCTGCGGCGCGTCTCTTCGAGAGGCTCGTTCGCGAGCCGACGGGCGATCGGGCATGAGCGCTTTCGCTTATCGCCTCGATCACATCGGGATCGCGGTGACGTCGATCGACGATGCCCTCGGCGTCTACGAAGCACTCGGCCTGAAGGAGTCGGGCCGCGAGTTAGTCGAGAGCCAGAGAGTTCGAACGGCGTTCCTTCCCCTGGGAGAGACGCGGCTCGAGCTCGTCGAGCCGACTGCGCCGGGGTCTCCGGTGGCGAAATTCCTCTCGGAGCGAGGTCCCGGGATCCACCACGTCTGCTTCGCCGTCGAAGACCTGGAGAGCGCACTCGCGGAATTGAAGCGGCGGGGGTTCCAGCTGGTCCACGAGAGTCCGGTCCCGGGAGCGGCCGGCAAGCGGGTGGCATTCCTCCACCCCTCCGCCGGTAGAGGAGTCCTGATCGAGCTCTCGGAAGGAAATCGCGAGCCGTGAAGGCGGGCGAGCTCGTGGTCGTCCACCTGGTCGCGCCGCGGGAAAAGTTCTGGGGAATCCTTCGTGAGACCAGTCCGTCCGGGGTGACCCTGCGTGGCCTCGGCCTCGACGCTTTCGAGATCTGGATGCGCGAGATCGCCCGCGGAGGCCCTTCGTCGTCGTTCCCGGCGACGGTCTTTTTCCCGCTCCATCGCGTGGAACGGATCTTCGCGGACGAGACGTCCGGAGAAGTGGAGTCGTACGGGGAGAAGTTCCGGTCGATCGTCGGGGAAGACGCGAGGGATTATTTGAAGTAGCTCCCGTTACTTCCGGGTGAACACCACGTTCCGGACGAAATACTCCTGCACCGTCAGGTTCCGGTCCCGGAGGAGTTTGGCCTGCGCCGGGGTCATCTCGAAGGTGCCGGCGTGCTCGCCCGAGCTGGCGGTCAGGACGATATCGACCGAAGCCGGACGTCCCCGCTCCGCGGCCTCCGCGATGGCGCGCGCCGACGCCGAAAGCGTGTTGAAGACGGCCTGTTCGGAGTTTGCCGTCGCGAGCAGCCGCGTCTTTCCGCGGTAATTCGCCATCCGGAACAGGGAGATCCCCGTCTCCTCGAAGATGCGGGAGAAGCTCGACTGAACGACGGGATCGACCGCTCCGGACGCCTCGTCGGACGATCCCACGGACCGGGCGTTGGCGGGCGGGGGTCCCGGCGTCGGAAGTCCGAGATGCTCCCGCCGCTGCCGGACGAGCGACTGAAGGCTACCTCTCGACTGCGGAATCGGGGTTGGAGCCTGGAAAACCTTCTCCTGCGGCGCTTCGATCGGGATGACGTTTCCGAAGTTCTCCTTGTTGTATTTCTCGGTTCCGGGCACGTCGATCTTGTCGAGCTCGATCTGGGTGACGGTGCCGTTCTCGAGCGTGATGATCGCGCGTGTTCCCTTCACGGTGTACGGCGTGCGCGCGAAGACCAGCGAGCCGTCCTTCAGCTTGACGACGTAGGCGAGGAGCGGGGGCGCGACGATGAGAAGAGCGAGGAGCGCAACCGCGGTGCGCATCCGCGAAGGCGAGCGGCGGGCGCGCCGCGGTTGAGAGAGTCGTTTCACCGAAGAATTGATATCACGCCGGGCGGATCGTCATTGACTCGAAGGCGACCCCGAACGACGTCCGTCTCGTCGTGAAAGCTGTCGAAAACCTCGGACTGCAGGTCCACCCCGCAGGACGGGATCGACGGACTGCCCAGAGTCCGACGGCACCGAAGCGGACCGTGTCGCCCGAGCGGGGAGCTGAAACGACCTCTCCGGCGGAGTGGTGATCTTAATCACGTTCCCGTAGTTTTCGCGGTTGTACTTCTCGGTGCCCGGCTCGTCAATTTTGTCGAGCGGGATCTGCGTGACGATTCCATTCTCGAGCGTGATGATCGCCCGCGTCCCCTTGACCGTGTACGGCACGCGCGCGAAGACGAGCGAGCCGTCCTTCAGCTTGACGGCATAGGCGTTGGCGAAGAGCGCCGGCGCGAAAAGCAGGAGACCGAGAAACGCGAGGGTGACACCGTCGAGTCCGAGGCGCGTCGCCTTCCGGGGATCGCATTTTCTTCTTCCCATGCGGAATCCGCGCTGCGAGAACCGTGCCGCGCGTTCCGCTCAGGCGTCTGCCTCCATGGAGTGGCGGATGACCTCGGCCGGGTGGAGCGCGCGCAGGCCGGTTCCCTGCCCGATCTGCTCGCGGCAGCTGAAGCCGTCCGCCACGGGGCGCTTCGATTGACAGGGCTTATTCACTTACAAATGATAGCACCCGATGCTGATCGTCATGGATTCCGCGGCGACCGCGGAGGACGTCCGCCGAGTCGTCGACGCGGTCGAAGGTCTGGGTCTCCAGGCACACGCGATCCCCGGTGCGCTGCGGACGGCAATTGGTGTCACCGGAAACCGCGGCTCCGTCGAATCCGCGTCATTCGAGAACCTTCCCGGCGTCGCCGAGGTGATCCCAGTCACAGCGCCGTACAAGCTCGTCTCCCGCGAAGCAAAGCGGGAAGACACGGTCGTCTCGGTCGGAGGCGTGCCGATCGGCGGAACGCGCGTGGCGGTCGTCGCGGGTCCGTGCGCCGTCGAATCGGAAAAGCAGGCTCTGGACATCGCGCGGGAAGTCTGCGCGGCCGGCGCGACGCTGTACCGCGGGGGAGCGTTCAAGCCGCGAACGTCGCCGTACTCCTTTCAAGGGCTGGGCGAGGCGGGGCTGAAGATCCTCGCGAAAGTTCGCAGCGAGACCGGTCTCCCGATCGTCACCGAAGTTCTCGACACCGAGAGCGCCGAGCTCGTCGCCGAGTACGCGGACTGCCTCCAGATCGGCGCCCGGAACATGCAGAACTTCGCGCTCCTGAAGAAGGTCGGCCGCATGCGCAAACCCGTGCTCCTGAAGCGCGGCATGTCGGCGACGATCGAGGAGTTCCTGCTCTCGGCCGAGTACCTTCTCTCCGAGGGAAACTACGAAGTCGTTCTCTGCGAGCGGGGAGTGCGGACCTTCGCGAGCCACACCCGCAATACACTGGATCTCTCCGTGATCCCGTACGTGAAACGCATCTCGCACCTGCCGATCCTCGTGGACCCCTCGCACGGCACCGGCAAACGCCTCAAGGTCCTGCCGATGTCGCGGGCGGCGGTCGCCGCGGGAAGCGACGGCCTCTTGATCGAGGTCCACGACCATCCCGAGGTCGCCCTCTCCGACGGGCCGCAGGCGCTGCTGCCCGAGATGTTCGCGCAGCTGATGGCGGAGGTGCGCCTGCTCGCGCCGGTCGTCGGACGAACCGCTTGAAGGGCCTTCTCGTCCTCGAAGACGGAAGCTGCTGGAGAGGCGAGGCGATCGGCCGGCCCGGGACGTCTTTCGGCGAGATCGTCTTCAACACAGCGATGAGCGGTTACCAGGAGGTCCTGACCGATCCCTCCTACGCGGGACAGATCGTCGTGATGACCGCCGCGCACATCGGCAACTACGGAGTGTGCGCTTCGGAGGCGGAGTCGGAGCGCGTACACGTCGCGGGATTCATCGCGCGGGATTTCCCGGAGCGCTGGAGCGGCTCGGGCGGAGAGGAGAGCCTCGCCGAATACCTCGACCGCGAAGGGGTCGTCGGGCTGCATGGCCTCGATACGCGCGCGCTGGTGCGCCGCATCCGTTCGGAAGGGGCGATGCGCGCCGGTGTCTCGACGGAGATCGACGATTCGGAAGAGCTTCTCGCCCGAGTTCGCGAGTCTCCGGAGATGATCGGGAGCGATCTCGCGCTCTCGGTCTCTCCCGCGGCGACGTCCGAATTCGCTCCGCGAGGAACGCGCGAGCATTTTCGCGTTGCCGCAATCGATTACGGAATGAAGAGAAACATCGTCCGGCTCCTGACCGGCGCCGGCTGCCGCGTCAAGGTTTACCCGGCGACCGCTCCGGTCGAGCGCGTTCTCGAAGACGATCCGGACGGCATCTTTCTCTCCAACGGCCCAGGCGATCCGTCTGCCCT
This sequence comes from Thermoanaerobaculia bacterium, assembly GCA_036395335.1. Classification (GTDB taxonomy): domain Bacteria; phylum Acidobacteriota; class Thermoanaerobaculia; order UBA5066; family Gp7-AA6; genus Gp7-AA6. The sequence goes on along the minus strand of DASWDK010000075.1, from coordinate 12,729 downwards.
GCCCGGGCCCATCCGGACGATCGAACGGCTCGTGCCGCAGAAGCCGATCTTCGGAATCTGCCTCGGCCACCAGCTCCTTGGCCTCGCTCTCGGCGGCACCACGTTCAAGCTCAAGTTCGGACATCGCGGCGCGAACCATCCGGTGCAGGACATCGCGTCCCGAACCGTCGCGATCACCTCCCAGAACCACGGCTTTGCGGTGGAAGCGACGACGCTCTCCGCGGAAGTCGAACCGACGCACGTCAACCTGAACGACGGCACCCTCGAGGGTTTCCGGCATCGGACGCTTCCGATTCTGGCGGCGCAGTTCCATCCGGAGGCGTCCCCCGGTCCCCACGACGCGAACGTACTGTTCGAACGGTTCATCGACGAGATGGAGAAGAGGCGCCTCCGGGAGGCAAAGTGAAATCGCTGGCGCTGGAGGTTGCCCTCGCATACCTCCGGGCGCGCTCGTCCCGGCTGGTGTCCTCGGTATCCCTTCTCTCGATCGCCGGGATCGGCCTCGGCGTCGCCGCTCTGGTCGTGGCGATGGGACTTCTGTCCGGCTACCAGAGGGAAATCCGCGAGAACCTGATCGGCGCGAACGCCGAAGTCGTGCTCTTCCCCTTATCGACTGCGGCCGAGGCGAATCCGTCGGCGGCGGAGCGCCGGGTCTCTTCCGTGCCGCGCGTCCGCGCGACGGCGCCGGTCGTTTACCAGTCGGGCCTCGCGTCCTCCGCCGCCACGCCGGACGGAACCGACGTCGTCCTGAAGGGGATCGATCCGTCGACCGAGCGGCGCGTCTCGAAGCTCGACGCGTACCTGCCCGATGCCGACCGCGTCCTGACGCGCGGCTCCGCGGCAGCGCCACCGGGTGTCGCGATCGGAGTCGAGCTGGCCCGTCTCCTCGACGTGCGGGAAGGGGATCAAATCGTGCTGTCGGTTCCGGACAACACACCGGGCGCCTCGGCGCTCGTCGCGCGCAGCGCGCCCTTTTGCGTCGCTCGCATCTTCCGCACGAACTTCTACGAGTCCGACTCCGGGCTGGTCTTCGTGGATCGCGAGGTGCTGCGAAAGCTCGCGCACATGGAGGGAGCAGCGAACGTGATCGAGATCAAGCTCGACACGATCCGAGATACGGAGACCGCGGCGCGCGCCATCGGAAAAGTGGCGGGGAAGCAGTTCTCCGTGACCGACTGGAGGTCGCTCAACACCGGACTCTTTTCCGCGCTCCGAATCCAGCAGACGACGCTCTTCTTCGTCATCGGGCTGATCGTCGCCGTGTCGACGTTCAACATCGTCGCGACGCTCGTCATGACCGTGAAAGAGAAAAAGCGCGACATTGGTGTCTTGACCGCCTTGGGAGCGGAGCAGAAGTTCTTTTCCCGCGTATTCCTGCTGCTCGGCGCTCTGCTCGGTGGAGCCGGCGTCGGGGCGGGGATCGCCTTCGGCGCGCTCGTGTGCTGGGTGATGACCGCGTTCCGGCTCCTTCGCTTTCCTCCGGGAGTCGCCGAAATCTACTTCGTCTCGTTCATTCCCTTCCTGGTGCGGCCGCTCGATCTGGCCGCGATCGTCGCGTTCTCGGCGATCGTCATCCTGCTCGCGTCGTGGCTCCCCGCCCGCCGTGCAGGACGAGTGGACATCGCCGAGGCGCTTCGATACGAATAGCCCGAAGGACTCTTATCGGGGCAGCGGTGTCGGCGTCGGCGTCGGAGACTCCATGGCAGCCGGGGTCCCAGTCGGCTCGCCGCCGATTGGGGTAAAGGTCGGCATTGGGGTCATGGTCACGATCCCGCCGGGCATCGGTGTGCGCTGCGGCGATGGAGTCGTCTGCGTCAGACTCGTCGTCGCAAGTGCCATCATCGCAAGTGCAAGGACACTCCCCGCGATTACCTTCCTCATGTTGCTCCTTTCGCGGGCCGCCCATGTCGAGGGCAACTGCCGCCGTACGGAAAGACCGAAACGCCTTCCGGTCGAGAGCACTCAAAATGGCTGCCATATAATTGCGACAGAGTTCCAGGCGACATTTCCATCGTGGAGGGATCCATGTTCACTCGGATGACGAAACTGGCCGTCATCGTCGGCACTGTTCTGCTCGCCGGCGTTCCTCTCGCGGCGCAGCCGTGCGGCGAATGGCTCTGGGCGAACCCGGCGCCGCAGGGGAACCTTCTCTCCGCGGTCGCGTACGGCAACGGCCTCTACGTCGCGGTCGGCCGCGCCGGAACGATCCTCTCGAGCCCGGACGGCGCGGCCTGGACGCAGGAGATCGCGAACCCCAAAGTGGACCTTTCCGACGTCCTCTGGAGCGGGTCGCAGTTCGTCGCGGTCGGGCAGGGAGGAGCGATTCTGTCGAGCGCCGACGGGCAGCTCTGGGCGTTTCAGCGCTCGGGCATCTCCGCGACGCTCCGGAAGCTCACCTGGAACGGCGATCTCCTGGTGGCGGTGGGGGACGGGGGAGCCGTCGCGACGAGCCCGAATGGCCGCGACTGGACTGCGCGGGTCCCCGCAACGGATTCGACCTTGCGCGACGTCGCCTGGAGCGGCCGCCAGTTCCTGGCGGTGGGGGATCAAGGGGCGATCGTCACGAGCTCCGACGGAATCTTCTGGTCGCGAAACGCTTTCGATTCGATCGACGCCCTCTCTGCGGTGGCATGGAATGGGTCACGGTTCGTGATTACGGGCACCTCATTTCCGGATTTCGGCCTCGTCCTGTCCACTCCTGACGCGGTCGGCTGGGCCGTTTACCCTCAGCCCCAGCACTTCTCGCTCCAGTCGCTCGTATGGACCGGGTTGCAGTTCGTCGCGGTCGGCGAGTTCGGCTCGATCTACGACAGCCCGGACGGCGTCGAGTGGACGCAACGCCCGTCGCCGACGCGGGGAAACCTGACGGATCTCGTGTGGAACGGAAGCGAGTTCCTCGCGGTCGGAGGAAAGGGCGTCGTGCTCGCGAGCCGCGACGGCCGCGACTGGACGTCCCGGTCGCCCGGTAACAGAAACGCCCTGGTCGATGTCGCATGGAGCGGCTTGCGATATGTCGCGGTCGGTTCCGCGGGCGCGATTCTCTCGAGCGAGAACGGCGCGATCTGGACCACCGAGACTTCCGAGGCGCACAAGTGGCTTCTGGGGGTTGCGTTCGGCGCCTCCCGGTTTGTCGTCGTTGGAGAGCAGGGAATGATTCTGACGAGCGAAGACGGAAGCTCCTGGACCCGGCGCGACTCCGGGACGAGAGAAGTTCTCTACGACGTGGAGTGGAACGGGTCCCGATTCCTCGCGGTCGGGACCGGCGGTTCCGTGCTCGCGAGCGCGGATGGTCTGACATGGTCGGCGCCGAAGCGGATCCATTCGAACTCGCTCCACAGGGTGATCTGGACCGGCTCGCGCTGGGTGGCGGTCGGTGGAGAGTTCGCGCGGCTCGTGTTCACGAGCGAGGACGGCGCGGTCTGGACGAAGCGGCTCTCGATCACGGGCGGAGGCCTCCACGACGTCGCCTGGGACGGCCTGCGGCTCGTCGCCGTGGCCGAGGACGGCCTCGTGTATACGAGTCCCGACGGCCTGTCGTGGACGGAAGGCAGGGCCGGAACCGACCGGGATCTCTTCTCGATCGCCTGGAGCGGATCGCGTTTCGTCGCGGTCGGCGGGAGCGGCGTTCGCGCCGAGAGCTCGGACGGCCTCGCGTGGACGCTGCGCGACTCCGGGACCGAGAACGACCTCTACGGCGTGCGATTCGCGGGGGGCAATCTCCTCGCCGTCGGGAAAGCCGGGACCGTGCTGCGCGAGGGCTGCAGCAGCGCGAAGAGCGTGCGGATCTTGCGCGTTCGCGGGTGGCGGTGAGTCTCTAGCGAAATTCCTCACTCGCCTGCAGCGCGACTTCCGTGTTCCCGACGCGCAGCCGCACAGGGTATGCCCGCTCCACGAATCTCCACACGGCCGGAATGCGGTCGGCGTTCGGGCGGCCGTCGATCGCGTCGAGCCACGTGCCACTGGTGAGCAACACGAACGCCGGAGGAGACCTCTCGAGGTCCCGAATTACCTCGTCCTGAAACGGAGCCATGATCGGGGCCTGGTAGAACCGCGTCGGGTTGACTCTTCCGAGAAGGAAATAGAGCGCCGGCCGATTGGTCAGATCGAGGATGGGTCCCGCGCGATGCGCTCGTGATTCGGAGAAGCGCAGGAGCGCCTGAACTTCGGCGGCTTGATCCACTTGGACGAGCACGTCGCCACGGCGGTTTGCCGTCAGTCTCGTGAGATTCTCTTTCGATTTCGCCCGCTCGGTGTACGCGAGAGCGCCGCGGACGATGTCGAGAGTTCTCTTGGGACCGTTCATTCCGAGGGCGACGGCGATCAGAACGAGCGCCCATCCGCTCCTCTCGATTCGCGCCCGACGGATGGTCAGCCGTGTCTTGCGAAGACGGTGCAGTAAGGCAACACAGGCAGCGAAGACGGGAGCGGCGAGCGCGTTGCCCGCGGCCAGATGAAAGCGGGCGATGACATGACGGAAGAAGAAAAGGCAGGCCAGTGCCGTCGCCAGCAGGCGCAGAGCCGAGATTCGATGCTCTCTCCGGCGCAGGCCGAGAAGCGCGAGGGCAATTCCCAGTAGGCCGAAAACGGGAGAAAGATAGAAGCGTTTCCCGATCGCCGGGCCGACCGGAATCGGGCCGATCATGTACTTCTCGCCTTTCAGCCATTTCGAAAGGACTTCCCAGGGTGCCGGGAAATGTAATCCCCAGACCGCGTGCACGTTGCGGGGGAGCTCCCAGAACGAAACCTTGACAAAAGCGCCGAGGGCTCCGAGCAGTAGGAGCCCGACCAGGAAGGGGGCCACGACGATCGCGAGACCGAGAAAAAGGGAGCTCGCCGTCGAACGGGTTGGGTCGTCCTTGAGAAGAATACCCGCGACGGCGAGCGTCAGAATTTCGGCGGCGAGCACGAAGGTCCCGAGGTCGAGGGCGTATAGGAAGCCAATGCCACCGAGCAATCCGGCGAGAAACGCGCGGCGACGGTGCGGTCTCTCCCCAATCGCCCAGAGGAATGTTGCGAGGCTCAAGAGGGGAATGACCGGACGATCGAACATCACGGCCGTGCTGAACCCGACATTGAGCGGGATCGTCAGAGTCGCGAGCAATGGACTTCCGGTCGCGATTGATGTCAGGAGAAAGAGCGTAGGGTTCAAGAACACCTCGAGCAGATGGCGAAAGTGAAGCGACAGCGACAAACGGTCTCCCAAAGCCGACCAGACGAAGTAGTCCATCCCCCCATCGGAGAGAAAGCCGTGAATGGGAAACGTTTCCCGGTAGGGGATTTTCCCTGCCAGCATGTCGGAGCCCGGGCCGAGCCAGGCGCCGGTTTCGAAAAGGTCGACGAACCCCCCGGGTGTCGTGCTCGAGAGCCAGACGACCGTGGCACAGCCGAAAAAGACGAGTAGCACGCCGAGTGAGCGGACCCGATGTAGCGACACGCTTCGTGGCGACTCGTCCGGGGCGCTCTCGGGCATCTTGCTGATCGTTATACTTCGCCGCCGGCCTTCATGCCCAAGCGAACGGACATCCAGAAGATCCTCGTGATCGGATCGGGCCCGATCGTCATCGGGCAGGCCTGCGAGTTCGATTACTCCGGTACGCAGGCGATCCGCGCGCTCCGCCGCGAGGGTTACCGGGTCGTCCTGGTCAACTCGAACCCGGCGACGATCATGACGGACCCGGAGCTCGCGGACGCCACCTACGTCGAGCCACTCACGCTCCCTTTCCTCGAGCGCATCATCGAAAAGGAGCGGCCAGATGCCCTTCTTCCCACGGTCGGCGGACAAACCGGACTGAATCTGTCGCTCGCGCTCGCCGACGCCGGCATCCTCGACAAATGGTCGGTCCAGCTGATCGGCGCGAGCCGTCAGGCGGTCCGCGTCGCCGAGGACCGCGACCTCTTCAAGCAAGCGATGCTCGAGATCGGAGCGGAGGTACCGCGGTCGGAACGCGCGCGCAGCCTCGAGGACGCCGACCGGATCGCCCGCGAGATCGGCCTGCCGCTCGTCATCCGACCGTCCTTCACGCTGGGCGGCTCGGGCGGCGGATCGGCACGCACGCCCGACGAATTCCGCGCGATCGTCCGCCATGGCCTGGCCGAGTCGCCCGCCCACGAGGTCCTGATCGAGGAGTCCGTCGAAGGCTGGAAGGAGTTCGAGCTCGAAGTCATGCGCGACCACGCCGACAACGTCATCGTGGTCTGTTCGATCGAGAATTTCGACGCGATGGGCGTCCACACGGGCGACTCGATCACGGTCGCCCCGCAGATGACGCTCTCGGACAGGCAGTACCAGCAGATGCGGAACGAGGCGAAGGCGGTCATCCGCCGCGTCGGCGTGGACACCGGCGGCTCGAACATCCAGTTCGCGGTCGAGCCGAAGACCGGCCGGCGCGTCGTCATCGAGATGAACCCGCGGGTGTCGCGCTCCTCGGCGCTCGCCTCGAAGGCGACCGGCTTCCCGATCGCCAAGATCGCGGCACTCTTGGCCGTCGGTTACACGCTCGACGAGATCCCGAACGACATCACGAAGAAGACACCGGCGTGCTTCGAGCCCTCTCTCGACTATGTCGTGGTGAAGATTCCGCGCTGGGCGTTCGAGAAATTCCCGAAGGCCGATCCGCGGCTCACGATCCAGATGAAGTCGGTCGGCGAGGCGATGGCGATCGGACGCACGTTCTCCGAGGCTCTCGGCAAGGCGATCCGGTCGCTCGAGATCGGGCGCGACGGCCTCGATGACGGGCAGGAGAGCGTGCCGCGCGAAGAGCTGTTCTCGAAGCTCGAGGTGCCGACGTGGGAGCGGATCTTCCACGTGCGGCGCGCCTTTCTCGCCGGTATGACCGTCCCCGAAGTCGCCGATCGGACCCGCATCGACCCGTGGTTCTTGGACGCGATCGAAAAGATGGTCCGCGAAGAGAAGTGCCTCGGCGGAAGATCCCCGGCGTCGCTATCGCGGGAGGAGATCCGAAGGGTGAAGCGCCACGGTCTCTCCGACGCGGCGATCGGGCGCGCGATGGGCTGCGGCGAAACGGCGGTCCGCGCGCGCCGCAGGGAGCTCGGCGTCGTTCCCGTCTCCAAAACCATCGACACCTGCGCGGCCGAGTTCGAGGCCTACACACCGTACTACTACTCGACGTACGAGGACGAGAACGAATCCCTTCGCACGGACAGGCCCAAGATAGTGATTCTCGGGGGTGGGCCGAACCGGATCGGGCAGGGGATCGAGTTCGATTACTGCTGCGTACACGCCTGCTACGCGCTCACCGACGCCGGCTACGAGACCGTGATGATCAACTGCAACCCGGAGACGGTCTCGACCGACTACGACACGTCCGACCGCCTCTATTTCGAACCGCTGACCTTCGAGGACGTGTCCGCGGTCCTCGACAACGAGCGCCCAGACGGTGTGCTCGTCCAGTTCGGCGGCCAGACGCCGTTGAAGCTGGCCCGCCCGCTCGAGGCCGCCGGCTATCCGATCTGGGGGACGTCGCCCGACTCGATCGATCTCGCGGAGGATCGCGGCCGCTTCGGGAGACTGTTAGACGAGCTCCGCCTGCGTGCGCCGGCCCACGGCGAGGCCCGGACCACGGAGGAAGCGCTCGCGGTCGCGCGCGCGATCGGCTATCCGCTCGTGGTGCGGCCCTCCTACGTGCTCGGCGGCCGGGCCATGGCGGTCGTGTTCGACGAGAGCCACCTCGCGTCCTATATGGAGCGCGCGGTCGAGGCGGCGCCGGACCACCCGGTCCTGATCGATCGGTTTCTCGACGACGCATTCGAGTTCGACGTGGACGCGCTCTCCGACGGCGAGACGACGTGGATCGGAGGCATCCAGGAGCACATCGAGAAGGCGGGCATCCACTCGGGAGACTCGTTCTCGGTTCTGCCGGCGTGGAAGGTCACCTCCGGGAAGCTCCGAGAGATGGCCGACGCGACGCGAAAGCTCGCCCGGGCGCTCTCGGTCAAAGGCCTGATGAACATCCAGTTCGCCGTGCAGCAGGACGTCCTTTACGTTCTCGAGGTCAACCCGCGCGCCTCGCGGACCGTCCCCTTCGTCTCGAAGGCGATCGGGGTGCCCATGGCGCGCGCCGCCGCGCTTCTCGCGGCGGGAAGGTCGCTCGAGTCGCTCGGGCTTCCCCCCGAGCGGCCGCCGGTCGACTTCTTCATCAAGGCGCCGGTCTTCCCGTTCCGCAAGTTCCCGGGGGAGGACGTCCTGCTCGGCCCGGAGATGAAGTCGACGGGAGAGGTCATGGGAATCTCGCCGCGCTTCGGCGACGCCTTCGCCAAGGCCTGCGAGGCGATCGGGACGCATCTGCCGCTCGAGGGCACGGCGTTTCTGACGGTCAATCCGTACGACAAGACGACGTTGATCCCGATCGCCCGCGAGCTCGCCGATCTCGGGTTCCGCCTCTGCGCGACGGAGGGGACGAGGGAGGCGCTCGCGCAGTCGGGGCTCGAGGCCGAGCGGGTGTTCAAGGTCAACGAGGGAAGCCCGAACGCGGTGGACCGCATGGAAGCAGGGGAGATTCAGCTCGTCGTCAACACGCCGCTGGGCGGCGAGTCGCACTACGACGAGGCGGCGATCCGCGCGGCGGCGCTGCGGCTCCAGATCCCGTGCCTGACGACGCTCTCGGCCGCCGCGGCGGCGGTCGAAGGGATCCGTGCCTGGCAGGAGGAGGCGACCGGAGTCGCAGCACTCCAGGAATACCACCGGACGTGAGGAGTAGGTCTCGCTTGTCGGTTCACGATTATCGGCTCGGCAACCCGTGAGCGCAGTCCCACAAACGGACCTCGATCGCGAAGCCCCGCCGGCGCGGCGGCCCGGAACACCGACTCGTTTCCTGCTCTTTCTTTCCGCGGCGGCGGGCAGCGCGGTCGTTCTCACCATCGGCTTTCCTGCGGGAGCCCCCGACCGTCTTCCGGTGCTCCTGCTGTCGCTCGCCCTCGCGCTCGACGCCGTGTTCCGGACTTCCCGCGCGATCCGGGATTTTTGCTACTTGCTCCCGGTCGTGGGTCTCCTCGCGAGCATCTTCGGCTCGGCGGATGCGGTCGCCTGGCCGGTCCTCTTGTTCGGCGGACTCGCGGTCGGCTGGACGTTCCGGTTCCTGTACGACTTCGAGAGCAGGCCCGAGGCGTCGCGGCTCGACCGGCCGCTTCGGGCGCTCGTTGCGATCTGGACGCTGGGGACGACCCTGGCGCTCGTTCGTGCGCGCACGATCTGGGCTCTGGTCCACGGACTCTCCGGGCGGGCCGTTAACGGAGAGGGTCTTCCGGATGCGGCGGCGATTCGCGAGAGCCTTCTGACGTTCGCGATACTCGCCACGGGAGCCGGGTTCTTCTTTATCCTTCGGCGTTCGGGGGAGAAAGTTCGCGCGGAGTGCATTCGAGCGGCGCTGATCGGCGTTGCTCTCTCGGCCGCCGCGGCGATCCTCCAGGCGGCCGGCGTCTTTCCGGACGATACGCGCCCTTTCTGGAAGCTGACGGGACGGCTTTCCGGTGGCGCGACCGACCCGAATGCACTCGGCCTTCTCTGCGGGCTCGGGATCGTGGTCTTGCTCGCACTGGCGATCGGCTGGCGAGAACGTTGGGCGATTTGGACTCTTCTGCCGCTTCCCTTCGGGCTCTCGTTGTCCGGATCTCGCAGCGGCTTCTTGATCGCGATCCTGGGCAGTGCGGCGATCATCGCCTTGGCGTCGCTCGACAAGCACTGGCGCGCAGCGCTCGCCGTCGGGGCTCTCGGTCTCGCTCTCGCGATTGCGTTCCTGCCTCAGGCCTCCGTCGGCGGGGTGGGCGGCAGGGTCCGTCAGCTTTTTCGCTCCGCGCTTTCGCTCGACGATCGCACGTCGTCGCGACCGATCCTGTGGCGCGCGGCGGTCCGCCTCTTCGCTGACTCTCCGATCGAAGGAGGAGGTGTCGGGAGTTTCTCGTGGCAGCTGCCGGATGTCGCGGCGGCTCAAGGCAATCGCCTTCCGATGCGCGACAATCCCGGCAGCGCGTATCTGCAGGCGCTCGCCGAGACAGGAATAGTTGGACTCGCGCTGACCCTCGCTTTCGTGCTGGCCCTCGGCCGACAGGCTTTGGCGCGAACTCGCGAGCCCGGTTCCTCCGGCGCGGGGGCGGGACTCCTCGCGTTTCTAATCGCCCTTCTCGTTGGATCGCACTGGCTGGCGCCGGAGGTCTCGATCCTCTTCTTTCTTCTGAGCGCGCAGACCGCGATCGGAGGAGAGCCGCGAAGTAGAACGAAGGTGCTGTTGACGGTGGCGCTGATGGTCCTTTACACCGTCTCGATGAGCCTCGCGGCCGCCCGGACCGCCGACCCGCGGGAGACATTCCGCTATTCGAGGCTGATCGGTTTTCACAGGCTGGAGACGGGGCCCGGCGGTCATTTCCGGTGGACAAGGAAGAAGTTCGCCATCTGGGTAGATAGGGCCGCACCCGAACAGCTTTCGCTCGCCAACTACTCTCCCGAAGGGAAGCCCGTCGGGATGACCGTCCGCGCCGATGACGGCATTCTCTATCGACATTCCGTCCGCCCGGGCGAGGCCGTCCACCTCGCGCTGTGGTCCGGAGGTCGGGCTCGCCCGTTCCGGTTCGAGCTCGACCGCGCTTTCGTGCCGAAGCGCCTGACGGGCTCCGATGATCGAAGAGAGCTCGGTCTTCTCGCGGTGCTTCCGGAGGACCGGAGCGCGCACGGTCGCTGAGACCGACATTCGATCTTTGGCCGGCCGAAAACGGGTGTGGCCTGTCCAGGCTCTTCTCTTCCTCGTTCTTGCTCGTCTGCTGTTCCACGCTTTCTTTGTCCCGGTCTTCGAGGGACCGGACGAGCCTTTCCATCTCGGGCGGATCGCCGCTTGGGCCGATCTTCCCTGGACTCGAGCCTTCATCGGCGGTCCGGTTCCACGGGAAATCGTCGCTTCGATCCGAGCCCACCCGTGCGGACCCGACTTACGGCGGGCGTTCGATTGCCCGCCGTTCTCGGGCCGCGGCGCCGCCTTCAACATCCTCCAATCCACGGCTGGAAACGGGATTGGCCAGGTCTGGGAGAACTCGGAGAACAACCAGCCGCCGCTTCATTACTTCGTGGCCGGATTACCGATTCGATCGGCGGAGTCGCTTCGGGGGACTTCGTGGCCGGCCGAAACTCGGCTTCTCCTTTCGCGGCTCTTTTCGTTTTTCCTCGTCGGGCTTGCGCTTTTGTGGCCGCTCCGGCTGGTCGCGGCCTCTCGATCCTCGGCCTGGAAGATCGCCGGACTTGTTCTTCTCCTCTTGCCCGGAGCTTCCGAGGCGCTCGTTCGATGCTCGAACGACGCTTCGGTCTTCCTTTGGTGTTCGCTCTCGATGCTCGCCCTGGAGAGACGCCCGTCGACCTGGACGTTGGCGGCGCTTCTGGTCGTCGGTCCATTGATCAAGCTGACTGCATTTCCGATCGTTGCGGTTCTCCTCGTGGTGCTGTGGCAACGTGGTCGCGTCTGGAACACTCTCCTCGGTGTCGCTTGTGCACTGCTGGTCTTTCCGATTCAACTCGCGCGGGGCTGGTGGTGGGGAGGCACATACGAGTTGAACCGCCCGGTGTTGCCTTTCGACGAGCCGACGCTTTCGGTTGCGAAAGGCATTGCCCGTTCGATCTACGTGTTCGTCAAAACGGTCTTCTGGCTCGGAGAATGGAGTTTCTTTCGGGCGCCGATTCTCTTCATCGTCGCGTACTTCACACTGATCTTTCTCTGGCTGATGCACTGTCGCGTTCGGTCAAATGCCGCGCGCGCGGGTGCGCATGCGGCCGGAGGGGCAGTCGCTCTCGCAGGATTCTTTCTGTTCGTGTTCGCGAATCGCCGACTCTATGGAGTCTGGGGAGGGGTCGGAGGTTGGTATTTCTGGACGTGGTTCCCGTGGCTCTCCGTCGCTGCGACGGACCTGCTCCGCTTGCGCCCGACCAGGAGCCACCTCTTGGTCGCTACCTCGGTCGCATTCGTCGTCTTCTCGAACGCCGCCTTCGTTTGGATCGCATTTCAGATCTACGGCTGACTCGTCCCAACAACAAGCTCACGATCTGAGCTTCCTGACTTCGACAAGCAGGAACGGATTCAGCGGGCTCGCGGCGACGAACCGAAAGGGCGGCAGAGTCATCAAGCGAAGCAGCATCCTCGCGGGAAAGTGAAGAACGCTGCCGTACCACCTGCTGCGCACCTGTCGGAACTGCAGTCGCCGATGAGGGCTGTGAAAGTGGACTCTCGTGGGAATGGACAGATCCCGAAGAAGTCTGCGGACCTCGCCGGCCGTAGGAAGGAAGCCCTCTCGGCGCCCGTGAAACCGGGCGGCTCCCGGACGATCTCCGTGCCAGAAGTCGATCGGGAACGAGCCGTTCGGAAAGTCGAGCCAGATCGTTCCACCCGGCGCAGTGACACGAAGGAGCTCGGCGATGAACCGCCGCCGATCCGCGTCGCGAGACTGCAGCGGGCGCACCTCGTAGCGCCCGGATCGCAACTCCTGAACGCCGATGTGCTCGAGCACCCCGGATGCCAGCACGACGTCGAAAAACCGATCAGCGACTGGAAGCGATCCTCCCTCAGCGACGGCAAGCCGGTTCTTCCACTTGCGCTCCCTCCACTGCCACTTCCGAAGAGAGGAAGGGTCGTTTCCCCACGCCGCGACGCCGGCCTCATTGAGCAGATCGACCGATAGACCGTTTCCGCAGCCGCAATCGAGTACGCGAAACGTTTCTCTCGGGTCTGCCCGGCGCCG
>DASWDK010000074.1:0-2755 GCA_036395335.1 Thermoanaerobaculia bacterium | reverse complement strand
TTGTAATCTGGCCGTGCGGTCTCGGGCTCGGGGGAATCGGTCACTGGAGCGCGATTCTAAGCGTTTCACGTCGGCGCGACGCGAACGAGCGCCTCGGACCTTCCGATAGAATTCGCCGCTGTATGCGACAGAAGGTAACGGTGGTCGGCGCCGGGAACGTAGGCGCCTCGCTCGCTCAACGGCTGGTCGAGAAGGAAATCGCCGACGTCGTCCTGATCGACATCATCGAAGGAATTCCGCAGGGAAAGGCCCTCGACATCATGGAATCCGCTCCGGTCGAGAAATTCGATGCGATCCTCTCCGGCGCGAACTCCTACGAGCTCTCGGACGGTTCGGACGTGATCGTCGTGACCGCGGGCCTCGCTCGCAAGCCCGGAATGTCGAGGGACGACCTCGTGCAGAAGAACCAGGAGATCGTGAGCGCGGTCGTGCGGGAAGCGGCGCCGCGATCGCCCGACGCCGTCCTGATCGTCGTCTCGAACCCGCTCGATGCGATGTGCGAGGTCGCCCGGCGCGTCTCGGGGTTCCCGCGCGAGCGCGTCTTCGGAATGGCGGGAATCCTCGATTCGGCGCGGATGCGGTGGTTCATCGCGGAGGAGCTCGAGGTCTCGGTCGAGAGCACGCACGCGTTCGTGCTCGGCGGGCACGGCGACACGATGGTCCCCCTTCCCCGTTACTCGACGGTCGCGGGGATTCCGATCACGAAGCTCCTGCCGAAGGAGCGAATCGAAGCGATCGTGCAGCGGACACGGGACGGAGGGATCGAGATCGTCAACTACTACAAGACCGGATCGGCGTATTACGCGCCGTCCGCGGCGGTCGCCGAGATGGTCGAGTCGGTTCTGAAGGACGAGAAGAAGATCCTCCCGTGCGCCGCTTACCTTCAGGGGGAGTACGGGATGTCCGACGTCTACCTCGGTGTTCCCGTCAAGCTGGGGCGCCGCGGAATCGAGCAGATCGTCCAGATCGAGCTCGAGCCGCCGGAGAAGTCGGCGCTCGCGCGGTCGGCCGAAGCCGTGCGCGAGCTCTTCCGAATCCTGACGGTCTGAAGAGTCCGCATTGACCGGCGAAGAGCGCCACTTCTGGCTTCGGCGCCTGCACTCGCTCTCGGGGATCGTCCCGATCGGGGGTTACCTCGCTTTCCACCTTTACGAGAACTACACCGCCACGCGGGGCGCCGAGGCGTACAACAAAATGGTTCGGGACCTGCAGCAAATGCCGTTCGCGCTGTTCCTGGAGGTCGGCATCATCGTCGTTCCTCTCCTGTTCCACGGCGTCTACGGTCTTTTCATCACCGGTACGGCGCGTCCAAACGTGGATTCGAATCGCTACGTCCGCAACTGGATGTATTTCCTCCAGCGGGTGACCGGAGTGATCCTTTTCGCCTTCGTGATCTTCCATCTGTGGACGACCCGTCTCGTCAATCTCCGCGACCACGAGAGTGTCGACCTCTTCCGGCTGATGCGGGAATCCGTTCAGAGTTCCTGGATCTATGCTTTCTACGTCCTCGCGATCCTCTCGGCCACCTTCCATCTCGCCAACGGAATCTGGTCCTTCTCGATCGTGTGGGGACTCACGGTCGGTCCGCGCGCGCAGCGCCGCATGATGTGGGTCTCAGCGGTGGTCTTCGTCGTTCTCTCTTTCATCGGCATCCGTTCGATTCAGGCGTTCCGCGCGTGACGGCGTGAGTTCCGAGCGCGTCATCGTCGTCGGCGGCGGCCTCGCCGGACTCATGGCGACCATCCGCGCCGCAGAGATGGGAGTGACCGTCGACCTCTTCTCGATCGTTCCCGTCAAGCGAAGCCACTCCGTGTGCGCGCAGGGAGGGATCAACGGCGCCGTGAACACGAAGGGGGAAGGGGACTCCCCCGACATACACTTCGACGACACGATCTACGGCGGCGACTTCCTCGCCGATCAGCCTCCGGTCAAAGCCATGTGCTACGCGGCTCCCGGCATCATCAATCTGCTCGACCGCATGGGCGTGATGTTCAACCGCACTCCGGAGGGACTGCTGGACTTCCGCCGATTCGGCGGCACGAAATTCCACCGCACGGCCTTCGCCGGTGCGACGACCGGCCAGCAGCTCCTCTATGCGCTCGACGAGCAGGTGCGGCGCTTCGAGGTCGAGGGACTCGTCGACAAGCACGAGATGTGGGAGTTCCTGGGCCTGGTGCGCGACGGCGACGGAAACTGCCGCGGAATCGTGGCGCTCGACTGCGTGTCCATGCGCATCGAGGCGTTTCCGGCGCTGGCGGTGATGCTCGCCACGGGCGGGCCCGGCATCGTCTTTGGCCGGTCGACCAACTCGGTCATCAACACCGGGACGGCGGCAGCCTCCGCGTACCAGGAGGGGGCGCGCTATGCGAACGGCGAATTCATTCAGGTCCATCCGACCTCGATCCCCGCGTCCGACAAGCTCCGCCTGATGTCCGAGTCCGCGCGCGGCGAGGGCGGGCGCATCTGGGTGCCCCGGTCGCGCGGGGACAAGCGGGCGCCGAAGTCGATTCCGGAGTCGGAGCGCTGGTATTTCCTCGAGGAGAAATACCCCGCGTACGGCAACCTTGTCCCCAGGGATATCGCGACGCGCGAAATCTTCCAGGTCTGTCTCATAGGCTACGGCGTCGGCGGGAAGCGGGAGGTCTACCTCGACCTGACGCACATTCCGAGGAAGGAGCTCGACGTCAAGCTCGGCGGCATCCTCGAGATCTACGAGAAGTTCGTCGGCGAGGACCCGCACGAGGTGCCGATGAAG
>DASWDK010000073.1:0-1692 GCA_036395335.1 Thermoanaerobaculia bacterium | reverse complement strand
CGAAGCTCGCTCCGGAGATGGAGCTCGCCGAGACCCTCGAGCGGTGGGGGATTCGATCGATCGGCGAGCTCGCGAAGCTGCCCGAGGGAGAGGTCGCAAGCCGCCTGGGGGAGCTCGGGCGCGAGCTCCATGCGACCGCGCGCGGAATCGATCCGCGCCCGCTCGAGCCGCGTCTTCCCTCGCCGTGCCTCTCGGAGGGAATGGAGCTCGAGTGGCCGCTCGTCTCGCTGGAGCCGTTCCTCTTCGTCGGCAACGCGGCGTTGGAAAGGCTCGTCCGGCGGCTCGAGGCGCAGGCGCTCGCGTGCCGGCGTCTCGAGATCGGACTCAAGCTCGACCCCGAAGGGTACGACGCGCGCGCGATCACGCTGCCCGCGCCCACACGTGACGTCAAGACGCTCCTGACCCTGACGCGTCTCGAGCTCGAGGCGCGCCCGCCCGGCGCGGCGGTCGTCGGGTTCACTTTCGCCGCGCAGCCCGACCGGCCGCGGCAGGCGCAGCTCTCGCTCTTCGGGCCCGCGGCGCTCTCTCCCGATCGGCTCGCGACCACGATCGCGCGCCTGGTCGCGCTCCTCGGGGCCGACCACGTCGGCTCGCCGCGCGCCGTGGACGGTCATCGCCCCGAGCGTTTCGCGGTCGCCGACTACTCCCCTCCGCCTCCTCCGCCCGACCGCCGCTCTCCGCGGACCGGCAGAGGACTCCTCGCGATCCGCGTGCTGCGGCCGCCGGTGGAGCTCGAGGTGTTGACTTCATCATCCTGTCATCCCGAGCGAAGCGAGGGATCTGCTCTCCGCCTCGTCTCCGTCAAGTCGGCGAACGGCGCCGACCCCGAGATCGCCGGCTCGGTGCGTATCGCCGCCGGCCCCTGGAATCTCGAGGAGGGCTGGTGGTCCGCCGCCCCCGCTTCGCGCGATTACTGGGACGTCGAGCTCGCGCAAGGCGGGCTCTATCGGATCTATCGCGATCGGGCGAGCGACAAATGGTATGCGGACGGGATTTACGACTAGAGCCAGTCTCCGCGCCGCCGCGGCCGTCGCCGTGATAGCTTGCGTCTTTCAAAAAGGAGAGGTTCCATGATGCAGAAGTCTGTCGCCGAGTTGGCGAAAGAACAGGTGATTGCTTACAACGAGAAGGACTGGGATCGCGCGCGAGCCGCGCTCTCTCCCGAGGTCGTCTACGAGGAAGTCGGGACTCACCGCAAGATCAAAGGAGTTGACGACGTCCTGACCGCCTGGAAAGGATGGGCGACCGCGATACCGGACTCCCGCGCGAGCTTCCAGTCCGAGATCGTCAGCGGCAATACCGCCGTGCTCGAGATCACGTGGACCGGGACTCAGAACGGACCACTGAACACGGGCGACCGCGAGATCCCACCGACGGGCAAGAAGATCGAGCTGCGCGCCGTCCAGGTCGTCGACGTGGACAACGATCGGGTTCGGTCGGTCCGTCAGTACTTCGACATGGGAACGCTGCTCCGGCAGATCGGCGCGGATCACTGAGCCCCTATCCCCGCGAAGTCCTTCCGACTCCCGAGCGCCCGCCGAGCGGGCGCTTTTCTTTTGGAGAGGAGGCCGGAGACAACTGTTTGCAGAGGGGTATCGCCGATCTCAAGAAAGCTCGGTATGGAAACGGATCCGCCTGCCCCTGTCCGGTCTCCCATCGTCGACGCGGAAACCGGCCAACCCCGCCTGCTCG
>DASWDK010000072.1:0-2504 GCA_036395335.1 Thermoanaerobaculia bacterium | reverse complement strand
CGGTGTTCATGTCGAGGCGCGCGGCGTTGGGAGTGAACGGCGCGTTGTCGGTGTAATCCGAAACGCCGTCTCCGTCGCTGTCGACCGGCGCGAGCTGGCGCAGGAGCTTGACCTGCCCCTCGTAGTTGCCGGAGACGATGTCGAGATAGGAATCACCATTCACGTCCCCGAGGGCAACGCTCCGAGCCTCGGTCCCGATGTCCGCCAGCGAGCCGAAGCCCGTGTGTCCGGCTCCCTGGCTCACGTCGAGGAGGATCTCGCCGTCGTGAGAGCAGGGACCCGTTGGCGAACCGCATCCGGTCGTCGGGGTGTTCACGCCGGAGTGTATGCCGAGGGCCAAATCGGCCTTACCGTCGCCGTTGACGTCGCCAGCCGCGAGGGAAGCCGTGAAACCGACCGCCGCCCGGAAGGCGTCGTGGCCGAGATACACGTTGGGGCGATTTGCGACTGCGTCGTTGCCGCTCTGAAGGACGAAACCCCCGGCGCCGTCGTTCAGAAAGAGGTACACATAGAGCGCGCGGTCCCCGACGAAAAGATCGAGGTCGGAGTCACCGTCGGCGTCGCCGAGCGCGAGGCCCCACGGGCTGTTCTGCGTGGAAATGGCCGGGAAATAGATCGGTGAGCACGGCGTCGCGCAGGCGGTCGCCTGGCTGACCAACGTCTCGACGGCGAACGCGCCGCCGTTGTTGCGGAGCAGTTTCACGACGGAGTTCGTGCCGTCGATGGCGCCGGCGACCACGTCGGCATCACCGTCCGCGTCGACGTCTCCCACGGCCACGCTGCCCGCATCCGTGCCGATATCCGCGAGCAGCGTCCCGGCGTTGAAGCTCACGCCCGAGCGAACGTACGGCGTGACCTGGAACGTGCCGTTGCCGTTTCCGATCAGCACACGTACGTCGCCGTCGTTCACGATTGTGGTGACGCCGTCCGTTCCGGCGGCGTTCGCCCCCCAGACGACGTCGAGACTGCCGTCGCCGTTGACGTCTCCGGCCGCGAACGCCCACGCGTTGAAGAACTCGAGCTTCCACGTGAAGACCGACGGCACGGCGAAAGTGCCGTCCCCGTTCCCCTTCACGAACACGACGTTCCCAGTCGTCCTGCCGACGACCAGATCAACGTGGCCGTCACCGTCGTAGTCGCCGGCGGCGATCCCGAAGGGGCGAGTCGCCGCCCCGAAGTCCGCCACCGTCGCCTGAGCGGCGAAGAAGGGATCCCAGGGAGGCGTTACGGCGAAAGAAGCCGCCGGGACGAAGCACAAAACGATCAACGCTTCGCAGAAGCGCAATGCGTTCTTGCGCACCATGGATTGCCTCCTTGTGGCCGCCAAGCCTACCCGATCGCGCACTCTCAGATCGATTTAGACGACCCACGAACGGAACCCGCCGGGAAAGCCGGAAAGACTTCCCGCAGAAGTGCATCGCGGCAGGGCCACCCCGTCAAGAGACAAAACCGACGTTTGGCCACACCGGCTCTGTCCTCGGTGCGGAAGGGATTAGGCTTGTCCCGTAACTTTCGCACCGGAAAGTAGCTAAAAAAAAGCCGCCTCGAAAATCGAGGCGGCTTGCCGGGAAGGAGGAGTACCCGGCCGACTCGGTCCGAATACTCAGCGATCGTAGTTGGGGTGGTAGCTCCGGTCCCAATACTCACGATTGAAGTCGTAGTAGGGGTCGCCACAGTAAGCCCCGTCCGGCTGACAGGGCCGGTCGCCGCGGTAGTAACGGTCGTCCCTGTAACCGTCGTAGACTCGCCGCTCGACGACCACCGGCCTCTCCACCACGATGTAACGGGTGCGATATCGGCGGACCGGAATCCAGTAAGAGTGATAGACGAAGCCGTAGCCGAGGTGCGGTCGGTAGATCACCCGGTAACCGTAGGGCACGTACGATCCGACCGGAAACGCCCGATATCCGTAGCCGTAACCGCGGTAATACGGATCGCCGAGGCCGATCGAGATCGAACCGTGCGGCAGGCGGAACCTGCCGGAAAAGCGCACCTGCGCCTGCACGGTCGACGGAACGAAGAATCCCAGGGCCGCGGTGAGGACGGCTCCTCCAACGAAGATCTGAATCTCTTTTCGCATCTTGGCCTCCCCGCCGCTCCCGTCAGCGGCTTCGACGGAAAAAAGGCAACGCCGGTGCCAGGCGGATGCGACTCGAGAGAAAGGGCTTAGTGGCCGAAGAGTCCGCGGTGATGTCCGCTCGAAAGGTCAAAGAGGACGCGGCGGATGACGGTCCGGAATCGACCCCCTACCAGAATTTTCGTGCCCGGCCGACCGCTCGTCCCAGCCCGAAGAGCATCGAGGCAGCCGAGGCGAGGCGGGAGAGCTTCGCGGAGAGCGAGTGCTTTCCGAAGAGCTTGTGGCCCACCGTCCAGGCCGCCGCGAGGCCGCCCGCGATCCAGCCGGCCGTCTTCCAGCGAGAGCCGGTCCGCTCGATCTCCGCGCGCAGGCCGGCGACCTCGCGCGCGAGAGCGTCGCGCTCGAACTCGCCGCGCCGCCGGAGCCC
>DASWDK010000071.1:0-6253 GCA_036395335.1 Thermoanaerobaculia bacterium | reverse complement strand
GCCTGTGACTCGAACTGCGCGAGCATCTGGCGGAGCTTCTCGGGGTCATCCGCCGACTGGAGTCGCTGCGACAGCTGCCGGACCATCGACTTCCCGCGGTCGTCCAAACCCGCCAGGTCCGGATCCTCGGCTCCTCCGGCGACTCCCGCTTTCCTCGTGTAGACGGCGACCGCGCGGTTCTCCTTGGTGAAATAGCGGTTGGCGACGCGCTTGACGTCGGCGGCGGTGACCGCCTGGATCTTCGCGCCGGCTTCGTTGACCTCCCGCCAGTTGCCGCGTCCGTCGCTCTGGATGAGCTGGAGGAGGACC
Organism: Thermoanaerobaculia bacterium; assembly: GCA_036395335.1. GTDB lineage: Bacteria > Acidobacteriota > Thermoanaerobaculia > UBA5066 > Gp7-AA6 > Gp7-AA6. Next base: position 5,944 of record DASWDK010000071.1, on the reverse strand, counting down.
GGGAAGTTCGAAGACAGCCGCCGGTACTCCGCAGCGGCGAAGTTGTTCTTGACCTTCTGGAGCTCCTCGGCGGGAACGCCGTCTTTCTGGAGCTTCTGCAGCTCCGCGTAGATCGCCTGCTCGACCTCTTCGGGATGGTGTCCTTCCTTCGCCTCACCTCCCGCATTGAACAGCCCGGCCCACTTGCGCGACTCCTGCCGGGCGAACGCGTCGGTCGCGACCTGTGAGCCGAGCACGAGTCCCTTGTAGAGGCGGCCCGTCCGCGTCGAGAGGATCTGAGCGAGCACCTGGAGCGGGTAAGAGTCGACGTGGCCGAAGGGAACCGTGTGCCAGAGGATGTCCACCTGAGGATTGGCTTCCGCCTCGGCGTTCATGCGCTTCTCCGACTGCTGCGGAACCTCCAGCGTCACGACGTCGGGAACCGCCGTCTTGCCCCGCGGGATGCGGCCGAAGTAGCTCTCCGCCATCCACGCGGTCTTCTCGAGGTCGACGTCGCCGACCAAGATCAGCGTGATGTTCTGGGGCGAGTAATAGGTGCCGTAGTACGCGTCGGCCTGCGCCTTCGTGATCGCCGGGATGTCGGAAGGCCAGCCGACGACCGGCCAGCCGTACGGATGCGATTCCCAGAACAGCGAGTCGAAACTCTCCTCGAACTTGCCGAGCGGAGTCGCCTCGGTGCGCAGGCGCCGCTCCTCGAAGACGACGTCGCGCTCCGCGTAGAACTCGCGGAAGACGGGATGGAGGAGCCGGTCCGACTCCATCCACATCCAGAGCTCGAGCTTGTTCGAAGGGACCGTGATGAAGTAGCCGGTCATGTCCTCGTTCGTGAAGGCGTTCATGCCGGAGCCGCCGCCGGTGGTGTAGATCCGGTCGAACTCGTTCTTGACCAGCACTTCCCTCTGTCTCGCGATGAGCTCGTCGAATTTCTTTTCGAGCTCCCGATATCGAGGGGTCTTGTTCTCCGGCTTCAACAGGTCGTCGATCTCGCCGCGCCGGTAGGAGGCCCGCATCTTCGCCTCTTCCCCTCGCATCTCCTCGCGGACCTGCTCCTGCTCGGCGATGATCGCGACGTCCTTCTTGTAGTCCTTCGTGCCGATCGTCGGAGTCCCCTTGAACATCATGTGCTCGAAGAGGTGCGAGATCCCGGTGATGCCCGGGCGCTCGTTGGAGCTCCCGACGTGCGCGACCCAGCCTCCCGCGACCGTCGCCTCCCCCTCGCGGTGAACGATCAAGAGACGCATCCCGTTCGAAAGGGCCTTCTCGGTGACCGGGATTTTCTGAGCGCAAAGCGGCGCTGCGAGCGCGAGAACGAGCACCAATCCCGAAGACAGACGGCGGAAGCTCATTCGCGGTCCTTTCCCGGCGTGTCTCCCGCGAGCTTCGATGCGCGGGAACGCCCCTTGCAGGGCCGTATTGTCTATCATCGGAAACGCGAAGGAGGAAAGATGAAGACGACGAGAATCTCAACTCTCGCGGCTGCTTTCGCGGTGGCCGCGGCCGCTGCTCTCTCCATGGCGGGCTGCAAGTCCGCGTCCTCGACGGCGTCGCCGGCCCCGGCCGCGGGTCCTCAGGCGCGCGCGACGATCGAGCCCAAGAGCGGCTCGAACGTGAGCGGATGGGCGACGTTCGCGGAGCGTTCGACGGGCGGCGTGCGCATCGAAGTGCACATCGAGAACGCCACTCCAGGAATTCACGGGCTCCATCTCCACGACAAGGGCGACTGTTCGGCTCCCGATGCATCCTCCGCCGGCGGGCACTTCAACCCGGGCGGCATGCCGCACGCCGGACCCAATGACGCGACGCGCCACGCAGGCGACTTCGGCAACATCACGATCGAGTCGAACGGCACCGGTCACCTCGAGCTCGTCAGCGACCTCTTGACGGTCCGCCCCGGACCGAACTCGGTCGTCGGGAGAGCAGTGGTGTTCCACGAGAAGGAGGACGATCTGAAGACGCAGCCGACGGGCAACGCCGGCGGGCGTCTGGGGTGCGGGGTCGTTCGGTAAGAGCTTCGAAACCCGGGGAGCGGCGATGATTCAATAGCGGAATGCGCCGCTCTTCGTTCGACCTCCCCCCCGACGAAGTCCGTCGGCTCGGACGACTCGCTGCCGATGCCGTCGCCGAGCACCGCGAGAAGCTCCTCGACCGGCCGGTCTTCGGCAAGGTCGGCGGCGGCGCTTCGCTCTTCGAAGGACCGCCGCCCGAGGAGGGTCGCCCCTACGACGAGGTCCTCGACTTCGTGCGCGAGCACGTGATGCCGTACCCGTTCGGCAACTCGCATCCCCGGTTCTTCGGATTCATCAACGCGACCGCCGATCCCGTCGGCATCACAGCCGACTACCTCGCGGCGGCGCTGAATCCGAACTGCTGGGGGGGCGACCACGCCGCGGTCCACGTGGAGAGCCAGGTGATCCGATGGCTCGCGGCGCTTCTGGGTCTCCCGGCAGAGTCGGAGGGGATTCTCGTCTCCGGCGGCTCGATGGCGAACTTCACCGCGCTCGCGGCGGCGCGCCGGGCGATGACGCCGGGCAACGTCCGCGAGGACGGGCTCGCGGGAGAAGGGCGGCCGCAGCTGGTGGTGTACGCATCCGACCAGGTTCACCACTGCGTCGACAAAGCAGTCGACCTCCTCGGGATCGGCACGCGCAATCTCCGAAAGATCGAGACCGACCAGCGTTTCCGGATCCGGATGGATCTCCTGGAAAGCGCGATCTCGGAAGACCGGCGCGCCGGCCGCACGCCGGCGATCGTCGTCGGCACCGCGGGCACGGTGAATACCGGCGCGGTCGACCCGCTGGATGCGCTCGCCCGGCTTTGCCGGCGCGAGTCGCTCTGGTTTCACGTGGACGGCGCGTACGGCGCGATGGCGGTTCTCTCGCGCGAGCTCGCCCCGCTCTTCGCCGGGCTCGATCGCGCCGACTCGATCGCGGCGGATCCGCACAAGTGGCTCTACGTGCCTTACGAGGCGGGTGCGACGATCGTTCGCGAGCCCGGCCGGCTCGCCGCGACGTTTCGGAAGTTCCCGGAGTACCTCGCGTCGGACCCGGAGAGCCCGTTTCCGGGTCCCGCCTGGTTCGCGGAGCGCGGCGTCGAGCTCTCGCGCGGCTTCAAGGCGCTCAAAGTCTGGATGGGCTTGAAAGTGCATGGAACGCGGGCCTACGCGCGCGCAATCGAGAACGACGTCGCGCTCGCGCGATTTCTCTCCGAAGAGGTCGACCGGCGGCCAGATTTCGAGCGGATGGCCGACCCGGTTCTGTCGATCGCGAACTTCCGTTATCGCCCGGCCGGCGACGCGCTTTCGCATTCCGACGAAGAGCTCGACCGGCTGAACCGCCGGATCATCAACCGTCTCGTTGGAGCCGGATCCTTCTTCCTCGCGCCGACGATCTTGAAGGGCCGGACGGCGATGCGCGCGTGCATCGTCAACTTCCGCACGACGGAGGAGGACTTGAAGCTCCTCCTCGACGAGGCCGCCCGGGCGGGAAAAGAGATCCTGGCGTAACGAACCGCTCCTGTGAGAAGGGCGGGGCTCGGCGCCCCGCCCGCACGCGAAAACCTTCCGGCCCGGCCGAGTGTTCACACTCGACCGATCTCCGTGACTCTATCCCACCGGCTGCGTACAGGCGCTGCAACGCCGGGCCGACTCCGGGATGATAGTCCGGCACTCGGGGCATTCCTTCGTCGCCGGTTTGGCCTCCGGCTTGGGAAGCGCGTACTTGATGATCAGGAAGATCACGAACGCGATGATGACGAAATCGACGATCGCGCCAATCAGATGCCCGTACGTGATCCCGTTCTCGACGACCTTCCCCGTCGCATCCGTCGTCCGCGAGAGCACGATCTTCGCCTCGCGCCAGCTGCCGCCGGGCAACATCATCCCGATGATCGGGTTGATGACGTCGTCCACGATCGAGGAGACCATCTTTCCGATCGCGGCGCCGACGATGACGGCCACCGCGAGGGCGAGCGCGTTCTGCTTGACGAGGAATTCCTTGAACTCTCGGACGAAGGCCACATCTACTCCTTTCCGCCCACGGTCGCCCGCCAGGCGGCGAGATTGCGCTCGATCTGTCCGGAGTGCTTCTCGAGGTGCTCCGCATAGGTGTTCAACCAGTCTTGGGCGGTATATCGCCCCGACTCGGTGTGCCGGGCGACCGCCGACCAGGTCTTCTCCGGAAGGCGCCGCAGCAGTGCGGCCGTGTTGGCGCGGACCGCTTCGACGACCGCGAGCGCGGGCTCGAGCGGCGCCGAATGGTAGTCGAAGACGCGCGCCCACTGCGCCTGGTCGTAACCGACGATGAGAGGAGCCTCTTCGGCGGCGAGGTAACGGATCCGCAGCGAGCCGTTCGATTCGGAGTCGGCGCAGTGGCAGACGACTTCGTGCACCGACCATTTGCCCTCGCCGGGCCGCCACTTCATCGCCTCGGGCGGAACCTTTGCGAGCGCGGCTTTCAAGAGCGCCGGGCCGCGCTCGTAGCGCCGGATCATTTCCTCGCGTTGCGCAGGCGTGCTGGGCATGGGGAGGTTCGCTTCGGGAGAGGAGTCTACTGTGTGGCGACCGTGTCTTCACAAAGCGGGCTCCCGAAACCTTGGAGGCCGGGAGCCCGTCCCCCGATAGGGAGGAGGAATCGTCAGGGAAGCGGTACCGGCTTGCCTCTCATGAATCTCACGATAGGAATCGAGAACGGGGAGGGCAATGGGGGAACCTCCTCATTTTCGACGCGAGCGAATTTGGTTGTCTTGGGTTTCGGGTCCGGTGTCTCGTCTACCAGCGGGTGCCGTCGAGCGAAACGACCGTCTTCGTGCCGACCACCCGCGCCGCGTGGCGCGTCCCGGCCGGGATATACAGCCGGTCGCCCGGCCCGAGATCGTAGGCGTGCTCGCCCAGGGTGATCCGCAGGATCCCCTCGAGGACGCCGTCGCACTTCGCCTGGGCGTGCTCGTGAGGCGGGAAGACGGTTCCTTCACGATAGGCGTAAACGGCAACCTCGTAACCTTCGGCCTCCAGGAGACCCATCATCCGCTTTTCGGTCAGCGGGCCGTCTTTCGGGTCCCAGTGCTCGAGGCACACTCCGCCCATGAGCGAAGTGTAGGCTGCGTCAAAGTCGCCGGACCGCTTTGCGTGCGAGTTTCTTCAGCTTCTCGATCTTGACCGCCTCGCCCTCGGGTCCTCCAACGCTCAGGCGGAAGTAAGAACCGCCCTTCCGGACGTAGAGACCGCCCACGATCGCGGGGCCGACCCAGTACGCCTCGTCCCCGATCCCGGCGATCTTCCGCGGAGGAGACGACTCCTTAATCCCTTCGCGCGCTTCCCTGTCCTTCTCGCGCTCGGTCTCCTTCTCGGATCCTCCACGAAACATCGCCCTCCACTGGTCCTCCGGCTTTCCCGCCTCGTTGGCGCGCGGACGCGTGATCTCGAGGCTGATCGACTTCGAGAAAGTCGTGAGCGAATAGAAACACTGGGACACGGCGAACCGGCCTCTCTCGGGCCGGCTCGCCTTCGTTGCGCTTACGCGCTCCCCCTGAACCGACTCGATCTCGCTCTTCGTCAGGAGAGCGCAGGGGTCGGGGTTCTTCCCGGTGGCCTCCGCGGTGGAGACCGCCAGCGAGATCGAGCCGACGAGAAGGACGATCGACGAGAATCCATGCATGTCCCTCGGATCCTATCGGGCGACGAGCGGGGTTGCCGCCGTCCATACGGAGACCGGTCCGAGGCCCACGTTGACGAGCTTGACGACGTAGATCCCGGAGCGGGTGATCGGAGTCTGGATGACGGCGAACCCGGAAGAGGCGTCTGCAGTCCGGAGCACGGCACCCGAGGGATCGATCAGAACGAGCTGGATCGGCACATTGACGCTCGGCTCGGCGACGACGGAAAGTGCGAGAGCGCCTGCCGGAACGGTGAGCTGCTGCACCGACTGCTGGCCGGCGGCGAGCGTACTCG
>DASWDK010000070.1:0-11505 GCA_036395335.1 Thermoanaerobaculia bacterium | reverse complement strand
GCGGCGGCCGCGTCTTCCAGGATCGGACGCAGAAAGTTTCCCGGATCCATCCCCGGCGGGACGGAAATCGCCGTGAAGTCACCGAACTTCCCCTCGTTGCCCGCCAGTCGATAAGGCGCCTTCGACCAGAAAATTCGCGCTTCGAGAAAGCATCCGTATCGATCGGGCAGACTGGCGAGCTCCGCCGGGTTGCGCAGCACTCTGTCGAGATGTCGCAGAGGATCGGTCAACGGGCTGACGAGGTGGTTGGCCATGAGGTCGAATCCAATCCGGACTTGCGGGTCCGGCTCCACGGCCGGAGAATGAAGCTTCGACCACTTTCGAGTCAGCTTCTCGAGTGGCGCTGCGGCCGCCGACTCGAATTCGCCCTCCGCATATCCGGCCTGCACCGTCTCGACGCCGAAGAAGCGCACGTCGCGGAGGATCACCTCGACCAGACCCCCTTCGTTCAACACGTTCTCGACGCCCGCGAGCTCGTCGGGCCGATTCTCGAGGATCCAGCGGATCCCCCATTTCTGACCGGTCTCTTCGCCCGCTTCCCCAATGAAGAGAATGTCGGAGGCGGGAACGATCCCGTGTAGCTTGAGACTTCTCATCGCGAGCGCCTGGGCGAGAGCGAGCGACTTCATGTCGTACGCTCCCCGCCCATAGAGGTAACCTCGCTTGATCTTGCCCTCGAACGGCGTCGACTCCTGCCACGGCTGGCCCGCGACGGGAGCGACGTCGAGATGGTTCAACAGAAGCAACGTCCCCCGGCGCGAGCGGCCCGGTAGCCTCGCGATCAGGTTGCAGCGCTTCGGCAGAGGACAGACGATCTGCGTCTCGATGCCGACGCAGTCGAAGATCGGGCGGAGGAACTTCGCACCCTCCTCCTCCCCCTGCTCGGCGGTCGTGTCGATCCGGACATAGTCGCGAAGAAGCCGGACGGGCTCGATCGCGAGCCACTTTTCCGGCGGGCGCGTCACATCCGCCTCGATTTGCGACTGGCGCTTCTTCGCGCAGCCCGGGGCGAGAAAGACCAGCACGATGGCGAGTATCCAAACTCTTCTCACGGAAACCTCCTGCGTCGTCCGCTCTTCCCCCGAACGGCTGCGGTCAGCACGACGAGAGCGTAGAGAACCGGTCCCCACCTTGAGACGTCTTCTCCCGGCAGTTTTTCCGTCCAGTCGATTCGGTGGCGGCCGGCGGGAACGGCCACCGCGGAGAAGGCGAGTTGCGCGGGGACGGCCTCGACCAAGTGGCCGTCGACCCGGACGACTCGATGGCTCCAGAAGCCTCGCAGCACGAACAGCCAGGACGGATCTCTCGTAAGGGTCTCGACGATCAATCGCGCCGGGTCGTTCCGGAGCACCTGGACGATTCCCCCGCGAGATGCTGCTCGCTGCCGTCGCCCCGTCTCGAGAACGATTTCCCCCGAATTCAAGCGAGGCAGGGCCGCCGCGGACGCGAGGGCATTGGTTTCCTCGAGCCAGCGAGGGGCGAGACGGATGTCCGGGAGGGCCTCGTCCTGCCGGTCCCAGTCCTGGAACCAGTCACCCTTGAACCGCCGGTAGCCGGCGAGCGGGCTCTGGTCGGTGAACCGAATGCCCCACCGCAAGGCGAAGCTCCCGAAGAACGGCGCGGAATCCGAGTAACGCGAGGCCCCGATGGAGAGATGCCGCAAGCTCTGCATGCGCGCGAAGTCACCGGAGTCGAAGTCGTGATTGAAAACGGTGCCGCGCCCCCAGAGCGCGTGCAGGTGTTCGATCCACGTGCGCCGATAGGAGTCCATGTAGCTGGCCGCCGGGTCCGCATACCGGTAGAGGAGAGGCGAAGGAGGATCGTAGGCCGATTCCCCGAGTGTGCGGTAGGAACCGTGCGGATCGATCCGCTGGAGGAAGCGGGCGAACGGCGTCGGAGAAAAGATCTCCTCCTCGTTGAAGATCTGCGGGATCCGGCGGCTTGCCGCGATCGGTACGGAGGTCAGGAGCGCCAGAGCGCCGGCGAGCGCGGGCCGGGAACGCCGGCGAAGCAGGTCGAAAGCGACGAGCGTCGCGGTCCAGAGGAGACCGGCCTCGGCGAGCGCGCCCGGGAGCTTCCTCGACGCGATCGGAATCATCGAAGGATCGGCTCCGACCGACCCGACCGCCGCACGTCCCGCCGCGTCGGGAAAGAGCGCGGCCGTCCCGGCGGAGAGCGTGAAGAGGATGCCGATGGCGAGCGGCCACCGGCGGGAAGCGGGAACAGCGCGGAGACGCTCGAAAGTCAGCCCGGTGACCACCGCCAGAGCCAGGACCAGCGCAACCGCAAACTTCTCCGGGTTGCGCAGCGGAAGGGGCGAAGCGAGCTTCTCCCAGGCCCTGGGAATCAGACTGGGAGCCACGGAAACCACGAGCGCGAGAGCGAACAGGACGCGTCCGAAGCGAAAACCCTGCGATCGCTCCCTGCGGCTGATGAAGAGAGCCATCGATGCGAAAGCGCCGGCGTACAGAGTCGTGAACATCCCGACCGATTTGCCGCGGAAGACCGGCCATCCCCAGGCGTCGGCGTTGGCGAGAGTCCAATTCGCCCCGAAAGGGAACGGCACGACGAGCTCGACGAGCCGAAGCGGATGGATCGAGAAGTAAAGCGATTCGTAGAGCTTCATCCCCAGCACCCCGCGGTTCGTTTCCGGAATCCACAGAGCCGTCGCCACGATCTGCGGCGCCGCGAGCAGGGCGGCGAGGCCGACGGAGACGGCGAAGGTGAGCAACGCGCGGGGCTGCTCCTCGCGTGCCGTCTCGAAAAAAATCCAGAGGAGCGAGGAGACGAGCGCCATTCCGATCGTGAAGACGTCTCCCGCGAGGAAGATCAGGCCGTAGAGAAACGAGACGAGAAGGATCCGGCCGCTCCCCGAACCGGTCGGTCGCCCGATCGCCCACAGGATCCAGGGCAGCAACGCCATTCCTGGATGGAGGTTGGGAAAGAACACCTCCGTCATTCCGACGCCCGAGAACACGTAAGTCACCGCCGCGATCCAGGCGCCGGCGCGGGACGCGCCGAGGGAAGTCAAGAACACGATCATTCCGATCCCCGCGGCGATCCAATGGAAGACCGGGAAGAGGCGCATCGCCGTCGGGAAGGGGAAAACCGAGAGCAGCGCCCGCACCGGGTAGAGGGCGCCCGCATTCGGATTGGGAAGGAGCGGACGCCCTCCCGAGATCTCGTTCATCCAGACGGGCAGCCTCCCCTGCGCGTAGGAGTCGTGGATCGCCTTTTCCATCGGCAGGTTGTACGGGGCGAGGTCCCGTCCCGCGAAGTTGCGACGAAACACGAGCGGGTCCGCGAAGAGCGCGACCACGAGGAGCGCGAAGAGAAGCCCCGGAAGGGCGCGCGCGGTCCGCGGAAGAGCCTCCGGGACCGCGCTCAGAGGAGCCAACCCGACCGGGAAGCCGTCAGCACGCGTTCCCGATCGCGCGTGAGCTGGGTCGGCGGATGGACATGAAGGATTACGGCTTAGGATAGGGCATCGCACCGCCCGCGCAAAGTCGCTCCCGTTTCGCGCTCGCGGGAGTTCTCCTGGTCGCCGTGGCTTCGATTGCGGCGCGCCTCCGGCTCGCGGTCGACCGCCCACTCTGGTTCGACGAAATCTTCACCATCTGGGCGTCGCGGCTTCCCTTCCGCCGCCTCCTCGACGTTCTGCGCAGCGACTCGGGACCGCCTCTCTTCTACGTCCTCGAGAAGCCGTTCGTAGGGATCGGCGAGCGCCTCTCCGTCGACGCGCTCGCGAGGGCGCTTCCTTTCGCGGCCACGCTCGCTCTCTTCGTCGGAGCCCTCGCGCTCCCCTCGCGCCCGGCGAGGATTCGGTTCGTCGTTCTGACGAGCGTTTCCCCTCTGCTGCTTCTCTACGCTGCCGAAGCGCGCGGCTACGCCCTCCTCTCGCTCCTCGGGCTCCTCCTGTTTCTGCTGGCGCTCTTCTCGCCGGAGCGCCCCCGAAACCTCGCCGCGATCGCTTTTCTGGCCGCCGCCTCTCTCTACGTCCATTACCTCGCGCTCTTCCTGGTCGGCGCGCTCATCGTCGTGGCCGCCGCCGAGAAGCGGACTCGCTCGGCGCTCGCCGCCCTCGTTGGATGTTTGCTTTTCGTTCTCTGGATTCCGATCATGAGGGCCCAGCCGCGCGAGGCGGTCGCGTGGATGCACGAGCCGGCGCCGCAGCTCGCGACCGGCATTCTCGCTTCGCTGGGGGGCGCGGGCCGGATCCCGCCTCCTTTCGGCCCTCCGGTCCCCATCGCCCTCGTCGCGCTCGGCGGGGTCGCCGGGCTCCTTCTCGCATCGTCGCTCGCGCGCTCCTGGAACGGCGATCCCGGATCGAGAAGGGCATCTGCTTTTCTCGTCCTCTTCTTCGGCGGAGTCGTCTTCGCTTCCCTCGTGCGCCCGATCGCGTTCGCCGGGCGAACCGAGATGGCCGTCCTGCCGGTCTGGCTCTGGACGGTCGCTCTCGCCGGCGAACGGAGTCGCTTTCTGAGAAGAGCGACCTGGTCGGCGGTCGTGATCGCCGCCGTCTCGAGCGCGCTGATGCTCGTCGCGCACCGCGGTCCCTCGGTTTCCGCTCGGGCGGTCGAAGCGCTCGAGCGAACCGGCCGGCCCGGAGACGTCCTCTTCGCCGGCGCGAGCTTCTACCTCCCGGCCCGGCTCGCCTCCGACCGGGGACGGCTTCCGATGACCGTCCACGCGTTTCCCCTCGAACAGGCCGCGCATCCCGGCTGGACGGTCGGCAGGCGCGCCGGCGCAGAGGACGCGGCCGAGGTCGAGACAGCGCTCCGTCGCGCCGGTTCGTCGGCCCGGGTCTTCTTCGAGGTCCCGCCGTCCTACCGCAAAGAGCTGCGCCCGATGTTGGCGCCCCGGGGCGTCACGCGTCGGGTCGTGGAAAGTCCCGAGATGGTACTGCTGGTCTGGTCGGAGCGGTGACGCCCGCCGCGAGAGACGCGCCGTCTTTCCTCGCGATCGCAACCAGGGAGAGGCCGGAGCTCGGCGGCCGCTCCTTTTCGCGTTCCAGGAGCGGCATCAGCAGCTTGAACGCGAGCAGCTGACTGCGAGGCAGCACCTTTCGGCGGAGGAGTTTTCCGTTCACCCACCAGCCGAAGATCCCCGGCCGGTTCACGTACATCACGTCCTCGAGCGCGAAGCCGGCTTCGCGGACTTTCGCTTCCAGCTCGTCCTTCTCGTAGCGGCGGAAGTGGCGCAGGTGCTCGTCGAGAGTGCCGTACAACCGTGCAAAGGCGGGCACGAGCAGCACGAGCCGCCCTCCCGGCTGGAGGAGGTCGTACATGTCCGCGAGCGTCGCGCGGTCGTCCTCGATGTGCTCGAGCACGTTCAGACACACGACGGTGTCGATCCGCATGGCCCGGATCTCCTCCCGCGCCGCCGAATCGAGTGGGAAGCGGTACGACGCGACCCGCACGGCCGGATCGTCGCGGAAGGCACCCTTCAGGTGCTCGAGCGCGACGGGATCGAGGTCGCACGCCACGAGAAGCTCGCGACCTTTGAAATGGCGGGTGATGTTGCCGAAGCCGGCGCCGATCTCGAGCACGCGCCGGCCAACCGCCTTCTCGAACCGCGACACGAGCCACCGGTTGTAAGGCTCCAGGCGTGCCATCCGAACCAGCGTGACGTGGCCGATGTTCTTCGGGTCTTCCGCCTCCCGAATGCCGTGGCGCACGATCGTGGCAAGGGCGGAGACGGCGTCTTTCCAGCCGATCTTCTTTCCCTCGTCGTAGGTGCGGCCATAGTAGGAGATCGGGACCTCGTAGATCCGGTAGCCGCGCCGCGCGACCTTTGCCGTGATCTCCGGCTCGATCCCGAAGCGGCATGATTCGATGGTGAGCGACTGCACGACTTCGCGCCGGAACATCTTGTAGCAGGTCTCCATATCGGTGAGGTTCAAGTTCGTGAACATGTTCGAGGCCAGGGTCAGAAACCGGTTTCCGATCGTGTGCCAGAAATACAGAACGCGCCGAGCGCCGCCGCCCAGGAAGCGCGAGCCGTAGACGACGTCCGCATGGCCGCTCGCGATCGGCTCCAGCAGCTTCGTGAGCTCGTGCGGGTCGTACTCCAGGTCGGCGTCCTGGATCACGACGACGTCCCCTTCCGCGTAGCGAAAGCCGACGGAGACGGCAGCGCCCTTGCCCTGGTTGGTCGGCTGGAGGAAGACGCGGATGCCGTCCTTCCCGTCCAGCTCGCGGAGAATCTCGCGCGTTCCGTCCGTCGACCCGTCGTCGACGATCAGAAGCTCCTTCTCGATTGGCACGGAGAGGACCTTCGTGACGATCTCGCGGATCGTTTCGGCCTCGTTGTAGACGGGCATCACCACCGAAAGTTTCATGGAGCTTCCTTCACCTATTGTCATCCCGAGGGCCGGGCGTCCGAGGGGTCGTTCGCTCCGCCGGGGATGACGGTCGAGGGACGCTCGGAAGGTCGAAAAGATATATCGAATAGCCGACCCGCCCGACCGGCCTTCCCCGCGCGGCAATCTGCGCGTTCAGCGCTCGAAGCGCGGCGGCCACGTCGTGTGCCCCGTGGTACTCGTGGAACTCCGGTCCGACGGCGAGCTGAAATGCCGAGATGGCGACCAGGCCCGGCTGCACCCGCGGTTCGGCAGCGAAGTCCGGGACACCGGTGCGGTAGAGGACGTCGTCCCCTCCGAAGTAGACGATCGTCGGGCGCGCGGCGCCGCGCCGTGCGAGCTCGCGCGCGAGCCGCTTCAGGTCGAGACCCCAGTCCACGTTCGAGTCGGAAAGCAGTTTCCGTCCATTCTCCGGCCCGCCCGCGAGAGGGTTGAAGTAGGAGAGCTCGTGCGGGTGGATCCGGATGAGCTCGTAACCGCAGAGGAGAGGTAGAACCAGGAGGGCTGCCGCCGCGGGATTCACTCGCTCGTGCGGCCCTCTCCTTCGGGCAACGCGCGCGAAGACGGAGGCACCGGCCAGAGCGAGGAACGGATAGACCGGCAGCATGTGGCGGATTCCGATGTTGTAGGCCGATCCGACTGACGACAGGAAGAGAACTGCGGGCGGCAGGAGGAAGAGTCGGGCCTCCTCCGAGAACGCCGCCGGCCGTCGAAGGAAGAAGGCCAGGGTCATCGCGGTCACCACGAGAAAGGCGATCGTGCTCTTCAGCGCGAACGCCGCGAAGAAGTAGAAGGGGAACCCGTGCACGGAGCTCTTTCCGAACAGGTAGTTCACGCCCCCTCCGACCACGTTCTGCCGCAGGACCGATGCGAGCCCTCCGAGGTAGTGGGCGAGAGGACGGGAGAACGGAACCACCGACTCGATCGCGGCCGAAAGCTTCGGGGCGCCGCGTCCCGCGACCATCTCGTGGATCACGACGCGCTGGTGATTCGGGTCCATCCGCGCCGTGAGCGGTGCGTACATCGCGACCACGACGAGGAGCGCGCCGATACCGACCGCGGCGAGACCCCGGAGCGTCCGCGACACCGCCCGTCCGGGGTGCGGGTCCCGGCGCGCCGCGACGAGACTCTGGAGCAGCAGGATGGGAGGCAGCAGAATCGCGGAGAACTTCGTTGCGAGCGCCAAGCCGAGCGCGAGCGCGGCGAGGGCATGACGGAGAAGCGTCGGCCGGCGGCGGGCCGCTTCCCAGGAGAGAACCGTCGCGAGAAAACCCAGGGCGGCGCCGATGTCGGTGTGTACGACGCCGGCGTGCGCCACGAAGTTGGGATCGAGCGCTACGAGCGCGAGCGCGAAAAGGGCGGCGTCCGGGCCGGAGCGGGACCAGGCGGCGGCGAAGAGGAGCACGAGAAGGCACGCGAGCACCCCGCGGAACGGAGCGCGCGCGGCCGCGGCGATCGCATCGGGAGACACGCTTCCCTGGAAGAGGAACGCGTGGCCGAAATCGGTGAAATCGCTCCCCATCGGGATGGTCGGAGGAGGCGGCGGAATCGGGAGCGAGGAGAGCGCGATGCCCGCGAGCATCTTGGCGAGCGGCGGATGCTCAATGTTCACGATCGCGTTCCGGCCGGACACCTCCAGCCATCCGGAGAGGATGTGCACCGGCTCGTCCGCCGAGAGCGAGTCGTCGCGTGCGTGGTCGCGTACGAGAAGTAAGGACAGGAAGACGAGTGCCGCGGCGGCGAGAAGCGTCGCCGCCCGGTCGCGGCTCAACTGGGGAAGGGCGCCGGTTCCGACCGACTCAGGCCGACTTCTCCGTCGCGGCCGCTTCGCGGGTCGCCGCGTCCGCCGCCGGCGCGGGAAGCCGCGGCGCCCTCGAAGCACGCGGCGCGAACGAATGCCGGACGAGGGCGGCGAGCGCGGAAAAGCCGTCCTTCAGCCGGATCTTCTTGCCTTCGGCTTGTGACCTTCCGAAGTAGGAGATCGGAACTTCGAAGATGCGGAATCCCGCACGGGCCACCTTGACCGTGAACTCCGCGTCCACACCGAACCGTTTCGATTCGAGGTCGAGCGTCGGAACGACGCGCCGGTGAAACGCCTTGTAGCAGGTCGCCATGTCGGTCAGGTTCAGGTTGGTGAAGACGTTCGAGATGAGCGTCAGGAGGCGGTTTCCGACGGTGTGCCAGAAGAACTGGACGCGCCGTTCCGAGCTCCCGAAGAAACGCGAGCCATAGACGACGTCGGCGCGCCCCGCCTCGATCGGGCGCAGCAGCACGGAGTATTCGGTCGGGTCGTACTCCAGGTCCGCGTCCTGGATCACGAGGATTTCCCCGCGAGCCTCTTCGAGAGCGGTCCGGACGGACCGTCCCTTTCCGAGGTTCTCGGGATGGAGCAGGACGCGCACGCCGTCGCGGCCGTCCCACGCTTTCAGGATCTCGCGCGTCCCGTCGACCGACCCGTCGTCGACGACCAGGATCTCCTTTTCGATCGGCACCCGGGCGACGAGACGGAGGATCTGGTCGATCGTGCGTGCTTCGTTGTAAGCCGGGATCAGAACGGACAGCTTCACGGTTTCCTCCATGATAGCTCTCCGCGGCCGGCTCATAATGAAGCGCGATGGCGTCGAGGCGAGCCGTGTTCCTCCTCGGCCTCGCCGCGGCCGTCTCCGTCGGTACGCTCCTCCGGCTTTCTACGTATCGCGAGCTCCACGACGGACCGAGGACCCGGGCTGTGTCCGACGACGACTACTACCACCTGCGCCGCGCGCGGTTCGCCGTGCAAAATTTTCCCCGAACGCTCCTCTTCGACCCGCTGATGAACTTTCCCCTGGGTGGCGTCTCGATCTGGCCGCCGCTCTTCGACCTCGCGCTCGCGGCACCATCGCGGGTTCTCCACGGACGGGAGGCTTCGCGGGACGCGATCGAGCGCGAGGCGGCCTGGGTCCCGCTCGTCTCCGCCGCGGCAACGGTGGCGCTCGCGGGCCTCCTCGCGGTCCGTCTCTACGGGACTCTCGCCGGCGCGGCCGCCGCGCTCTTCGTCGCACTCTCTCCCGGACACATCCTCTGGTCGCAGTATGGACACGTCGACCAGAACGTGGCCGAGTCGCTTGTCGGCGTCGCCGTGCTCCTCGCGTACGTCGCGAGCCGCGAGGAGCCCGACTCGCCGGGAAGCGCCCGTCGCGAAGCGGTGGCCGGGATCACCCTGGCGGTCGCGGTCCTCGCGTGGCAAGGGGCGATCTACTGGGGCGCCATCTTCGCGCTCGCGCTCTTCCTCGAGTCTCTTCGCACCCGGAAGTTCGTCTTTCGCGCCGTGGTCCTCACCCTCGCTCTGCCCGCCGCTCTGGTGGCCGCGGCGACATCCGCATGGACGCGAGGCCTCACGATCCCGTTCACGTATGTCTCCTTCGGATTCTTTCAACCGGTGTTCCTCGCGGCGCTCGCCGCCGGAGTCGCTCTCCTCGATACGGCGATTGGAATCGGGCGGCGCTGCATTCCGGCGAGGGGACTTGTCGCGCGAGCGGTCTTTCTCGGCGTCCTCGCTGTCCTGATCGTTCCCTTCGCCACCGACCTGGTGAAGAGCTTCGCCGGCGGAATTGGATACGTCGCCGGCCGGACGGTCGAGGCCTCCGGTCGCGGCGGCTACGTCTCCTATCCGAGTGGATGGTTGAAAGGAATCTTCGAGGCCCGGCCGCTCTTCGCCGACGGGATTGGCCTCCCATTGCGCCAGCTCTCTCTCGCTCTCTTCTTTACGCCGGTCGCGATCGTCGTCTGGGCGCGCCGCGCCCTCGCGGGCTGGCGGCCGGGGGTGCACACGGCGCTCGCGATCTGGGGATCCGTGACTCTTCTTCTCGCCCTGTCGCAGCGCATGAACGTCTACTACGCCGTCCCGCTCTGCGCGTTCGCGTCGATCGAGGCGGTGCGGTTCGTCGCCGCGCGCGTCCGCCGGCGGTCGCGGCCGCCGAACCGGCCGCCCCGCCGCCGGATTGCGCTCGCCGTGGCGCTCGTCCTCGCGCTGCCGATGGTGGCGGGCATTCTCGAAGAGGTCCGGGCCAGCCACGTCGCGGGCTCCGATCTCTTCGCCACGCTCGGATGGATGCGGCGGACGATTCCCCACGCGGTCGATCCCTACGACGCGCGACTTCTCGGTCCGCCGCCCTATCCGTCCGGGCTCGCTCGTGCCTCCGCGGTGCTGGCTCCGTGGTCGCTCGGGCACCTCGTCCTCTACGAGGCCGAGCTCCCCGTCGTCGCCAACAACTTCGGATACGGTTTCCTCGATTCGATCCGCTTCTTTCTCGCTCCCACCGAAGAGGAGGCTCTCGCGATCGCGCGGAACCACCGCGCCCGCTGGATCCTCGCGGCCGACCTCGTGCCGCGGATGAACGACTACTCGCATTACGTCGGCCGGCCGCCGCTGCTCGAAGAAACCGGGGGCGGGCTCGCCCCCCGCCGGGCCTATTTCGAAACCATGCAGTCGCGCCTGTACGACTTCGACGGCAAAGGAGCCGATCTCGCCGGCCTCGCGGTCGAGCCGTTGAAGTCATTCCATCTTCTGTTCTCCTCGCGGACCGGCATGATGCGGGGCGGCCGATTCGTCGCGCGATGGAAGGTCTTCGAGATCATCGAGAGACCGGGGAGGCGGGACCAGAAACCAGAGTAGACGGTCTTCACTCCGGTCTTTGGTCCGTGGCCTTTGGTCCGCTGGTTCGCCACGCGACCTCGGCCTGACGCCGCTCGACAGGGTTGGAGGCGGCGTCCACGACCTTGCGGAGCTCCTTCCGGTTCGGATCGAGGCCCGAGTAGTCGCCGTAGACCGCCGCGCGCAGGAGGCGCATCGGGTAAGAAAGGCCGGGCGGCCGGAGGAGCATGACGGCGAGCGGAACGAGCCCGAGCAGAATCGCCGCCGGTGCGCTCGGCGCGAGCGGCCTCGCTGCGGAGATCGCGAAGAGAAAAGCGAGAGCGCCCACGCCGACGGCCAGCCCGACCGAGACCGCCGGCGGGAGCCCGACGGCGCCGCCGGCGTTCGGCGCGATCCAGCCGTGCGCGAGGAACCACGCCGAGCCGCTCGAGGGAGGAAAAGACAGGTCGATCGGGAAATTGGGCCAGGAAAGCGTGGCGAGGACGTGGCCGGCCGCGGAGAAGGCGACGGC
>DASWDK010000069.1:0-15346 GCA_036395335.1 Thermoanaerobaculia bacterium | reverse complement strand
TGCGTTTCCGCCGTTCGAGCTGCCGCTCTTGGTACCGCTCGCGCTCGTCCCCTGGATCGCGCTTCTCGCAGTCGAGGAAAAGCGGGGCCGCGGTCTCGTGGCAGGCCTTTTTTTCGGCCTGACTTACTGGTGCCTCTCGATCCCATGGATCTTCTACGTGGTCACGCGATTCGGAAGCCAGTCGGGCGCGATGGGGGTCCTTTCGGTCGCGATTCTCGCGCTGATCCTCGCCGAATGGCCCGCGTTCGTCGGCTGGGCGACGGTCGCGATCGCGCCCCCCCGCTCGGCCTGGCGTCTCGCGGTCTTCCCGGTCCTCTGGCTTGCCTCGGAGCACGCGCGGTCCAACGTCTATGGCGGCTTTCCGTGGAACCTGACCGGCGCTGCGCTCTACCGACATCCGATCTGGATCCAGTCGGCGGCGCTCTGGGGCGTCTACGGCGTCGGGTTCGTCGTCGTGACTGCGTCGACCCTCCTCGCCGCGGCGGCCGTCCGACGGAGCGGTCGGGCGCTCGCCGCCGCGGCCGCTCTAGCGCTTGTCACCGGGGGGGTGGGGGCGTTCCTTCTCGCGGCGCCCCCGGGCCAGCGGGGAGAGCCCGTTTTCGTCGCGCTTCTCCAGCCGAACATCCCGCAGGAGTCGCGGCTGCTCGAGGAGCGCCGGGCAGCGAACTACGTCGCCGTGATCGGGCAGGCGCGGAACGCGGCGGCGGAGCGGCCGGACCTCGTCGTGGTGCCGGAGTCGGCGTTTCCCGTGTACTGGGAGAACAGCCGAATCCTGCGCCGCGACGCAACCGAGCTCGTCGGTTCGTGTCACTGTGCTCTGCTCTTCAACGACGTCGAGACCGGGTCCGCGGGGCGCTACTACAACGTCGCGCGTCTCGTGACGCCGGCCGGGATGGCGCAGCCGTATCGCAAGGTCCACCTCGTTCCGTTCGGAGAGTACGTGCCGCTGCCGCGGATCTTCTTCTTCGTCCGGCAGGTTTCGACCGAGATCGGCGAGTTCTCGGCGGCCGAGGAGCCGGTCGTGCTCCGGGGCGGCGGACCGTGGGCGATCGGTCCGGGCGTCTGTTACGAGATCCTCTACCCGCTCCTTTCGTGGAAGCAGGTCCGGGACGGCGCGAATCTGCTCGTCACGATCTCGAACGACTCCTGGTACGGCGCCGGCGGCGCGCAGGCGCAGCACTTCGCCGGAGCCGTTCTCCGGTCGGTGGAGAACGGGAGGTACCTTCTGCGCGCCGCCATCACCGGGATCTCCGGCATCGTGGACGAGAAAGGGCGCATTCTCGCGGAGCTCCCCGCCGACAGGAAGGGAACGCTCCGCGGCCGTGCGAATCTCTTTTCGTCCCGGACCCTCTGGACGCGCTTCGGCTTTGCCTTCTCGGGCGTCGCCGACACGATCGCGGTCGCCGTGCTACTCTTCGGCCTCTTACGCTCGCGCCGCGAGCGCCGCGCGCGAGATCGAGAATGACCGAACGCGACGACCTCCTCTCCGCTCTGAACGACGCCTCGGAACGCCTGTCGGCGCTCCGGGGCTATCTTTGATCGGGAAGCGGCGCGGAGCGCGCTCGAGGAGCTGAAGCAGAAGACGGTCGCGCCCGATTTCTGGTCCCGGCCCGAGGAAGCCCAGGAGGTCCAGCGGACGATCCGGGGGCACGAGAAGACGCTCGAGACCGCGGGACGTTTAGACGAGCTGACCGATGAGCTCTCGACGTTCGCGGAGCTCCTGAAGGAGGGCGAACCGGCCGAGCCCGACGCAAGAGAGGCAATCCGGTCCGCGCGGCAGTTCGCCGACGAGCTCGAGCTCACCGTCAAGATGGGCGCTCCCGAGGATCCGAAAAACGCCTGGCTCATGATCCACGCCGGTGCCGGAGGGACCGAGTCCCAGGACTGGGCGGAAATGCTGTTGCGGATGTACCTGCGCTTCGCCGAGGAACGGATCTGGAAGGCGGAGCTGATCGAGCGTCAAGACGGAGAGGAGGCTGGCCTGAAGAGCGCGACGCTGCACGTCGTGGGCGACCACGCGTACGGGTATCTCAAGGGAGAGATGGGCGTGCATCGGCTCGTCCGCATTTCCCCGTTCGATGCCGCAAAGCGACGACATACGTCCTTCGCGTCCGTCTACGTGTCCCCCGAGATCGACGAAGACATCCAGATCGAGATCGCGGACAAAGATCTGCGGATCGACACGTACCGGTCGAGCGGCGCCGGAGGGCAGCACGTCAACGTCACCGACTCCGCGGTCCGCATCACCCACCTCCCCACCGGCATCGTGGTGACGTGCCAGAACGAGCGAAGCCAGGGACGCAACCGCGACATGGCGATGAAGGTGCTCCGGGCCCGGCTCTATCAAAAGGCGCTCGACGAGCGTCGCGCCGAGGAGGAGCGGCTGGTTGGCGACAAGAAGTCGATCGAGTGGGGAAGCCAGATCCGGTCCTACGTGCTCCATCCCTACCGCATGGTCAAGGACCACCGGACCGGCTACGAGACCGGCAACACCGACGCGGTCTTGAACGGTGCACTGACGCCCTTCATCGAGGCATACCTGATGGGAAGTCCAAAGTCCAGATCCCAGAGTCCGAAATAGCCCGGAGATGAACTGGATGGAGGACGTCCGGCGCCGGCTCGCCGCGCAACCGCGTCGCGATCCGGAGCAGGGAAACGCCCGCCGTGCGGCGGTCCTCGTCCCGCTCTTCGTGCGCGAGCAGATGTTGTGGGTCGTCTTCACCCGGCGCACCGAAACGGTCGAGCACCATCGGGGACAGATCTCTTTTCCGGGAGGGGCCGAGGAGCCGATCGACGAAGATCTCTCCGCGACGGCGCTTCGCGAGACCCACGAGGAGCTCGGCATCCTTCCGCAGGACGTGCGCCTCCTGGGAACCCTTTCGCCGATCGTCACGGTGACGGACTTCTACGTTGCGCCGTTTGTCGCGGCGATCCCGCAGCCTTACGTCTTCGCGCCGGCGGAAAGCGAGATCGCGGAAGTCGTCGAGGCGCCCGTCGCCGCGCTCTCCGATCCCGCGGTGAAGGAGACGAGATCTCTGCCGGGCCGGGACGAGCCCGTGCTCTTCTACCGATACGGGGAGCACGTCATCTGGGGAGCGACCGCGGGGATCCTGTCGGAGCTGCTCGAGGCTTTAGCTTGATGGGGTCAGGTCTCCACTTGCCACGTGGCAACCTGGCCCTCAATGTGGCAGGTGGAGACCTGACCCCTTTTCGCCCGCAGCGATCGGGATCGGTAGCCGGTTCTGCGGCGGCGGGAGCGGGCACGTCGCGAACCGCGTGAACGCGCAGGGCGGGTTGTAGGCCTTGTTGAAGTCCACGACCGTCTTTCCATCCTTGCCGGGCCGCGGCGCATAGAGGAACCGGCCGGCGCCGTACGTCTCGCTTCCGTTCGTCTGATCTCCGAAGATCAGGAACAGATCTTCCTCGCCTTGCTCTTCGACCGCGTCGAGTCGGTACTCCTTGCCGGCGACCCGAAAGACGACTGCGCCGGGCGACGGCTCCTGCGAGACCGTTCCCAGGATGTTCGGGATCGGAATCGTCCTCTTCGGAGGATAGGGCTCGAAGCGCGCCTCGAGACGCCACGCGGATTGGACGGGGTAGCTGTCGATTCCACGGAACGCCTTCCTCGCGGCGTTCGCGCTGTCTTTGACCCGGACGCCGAGCCTTTCCCCGCGTTTGATGAGATAGAACGACAGCGTCCCATGCCGGACGACGGTCGGCTTGCCGGCTTCGTCGGAGTCGAGGTCGAGCGATTGGACTCGCTTGGCTTCGTGCGTGACTTCGACGCCGGGGGTGACCTCAAGGTGCGCTTTCCCGACCGTGAGCCGGATTCTTCCGAGTGCGGGCGGCGCTTTTCCGGCGGGCAGAACGATCCGGTTCGCGGGTGCCGCGCCGATCGGGTTGTCTCCCTCCTCCAGCCACGAGAGCGCGATGACAGTCAGCCAGCCGTCGTCCGCGGTCAGGTGCCGGATCCGGTCCGAGCGCCACTTCTCGATCTCGGCGCGATACGCCGCCTCCCTCGGTGGTGGTGCAGCGGGAGCGGCGGTCAGAAAGAGGATGGCGAGAAGGGGAAGACGCACGGGCGGCCGGCGATGACCCTCAGCTCGCGGCGCGATCGAGCGCGAGGAGCTGCTCGGCTCGCTCGAGGTTTGCGCGCGCGGCTCCCGGAGGCGTCTCGAGAGACAGAGCCTTGTGGAGAGCTTCGACCGACCCGGCGAAGTCCCCGCGCCGCATCCGCACGACGCCCAGATCGTTCCAGAGCACCGCAGAGCCCGGGTTCGTCTCGATCGCCTTGACGAGCGCCGATTCCGCCTCCGCGAACTTTCCCGATTCCGCGAGGGCCGCGGCCAGTCCGCTCGCGGCCTCCTCGCTGCCCGGCTCGGCCTCGAGAGCGGAGGTAAAAGCGGCGCGCGCTTCCTCGGCGTTCTTCTGCTCGGCCCTCAAGTGTCCGACAGCCGACCAGAGACCGGCGCTCCCCGGCCCCAGGCGGGCGGCTTCCGCGAGCTCGTGCTCGGCATCTTTGAGCAGACCTTTCTTGCGGTAGGCCCGACCGAGGTTCTCGTGGTACGCCCCCTCCTGCGGGTTCAACTTCACGGCTTCGGAGAAGCTCTGGATCGCCTGATCGACGTCGCCCGAACGGTAGAGCAGGACGCCGAAGTCGTTGCGCGCTTCGGCGGAGGCGGAGTCGATCTCGATCGCGCGGCCGTAGGCGAGCCGCGCACCGCTCGAGTCGCCCGCGGCGTCGAGCGACCGTCCGAGACCGGCAGCGGCGCCGAGGTTGTGAGGCTCGAGCTCGAGCGCGCGACGGTAATGGCTCGCCGCGGTATTCCACTTCTTCTGCTGATCGGCGATCCGCGCGAGCCCGAACTCCGCGCGCGCGTTGGAAGCGTCGAGAACGACCGCGGCGGTGAACTCGCGCTCGGCGTCCGCCTCCTGGCCTCCCGCGGCGGCGACGTCGCCCAAGAGGCGGTGCGCCTCGGAGCTTCGGGGGTCGAGGTCGGCGGCCCGGCGCGCGTGCGTCGTGGCTCCGGCCAGGTCGCCCGCCTTCAAGGCCTTTTCGGCGGCGTCCAGAAGGGGCAGCACGTTGACGCCCGGCTCGATCGGCGTCGGCCCGGTTCCCGGCACCCCCGAGATCGGCGCGGAGGTGACGAGCCCCTTCTGCAGATCGGAGGCTCGCTTTCGCGCGATCTCCGCCTCCGCGGAATGCCCGAGCTTCTCGTAGGCCTCGGCCAGGAGCAGCTGCACCTCCGGATCGTTCGACCCGGCTGCGCTCTTCAGATCCGCGAGCGCCTCCTCGGTCTTCCCATCGGTCATCTTTCGGCGCGCGTTTCGCTTCAGGTCACGGAGCTCCGAAGGACCGAGCAGCGGCGTCGTCCCGGCGATCTCCGCGCGGACGGACTGCGCGACCCGCGCGAAGTCGGGGCTGTACAGGTCTCCGACCACGACGAGGTCCGGTCGGGCCGCGTAGGCGGCCTTGAGGTTGTCGCGCGCGCCTTTCGAATTACCGGCGATGTAGAACGCCCACGCGCTGTTCAGGTAGAGGTCCGCCTTGCGGTCCGCCGGCGCGTCGGCGGAATCGGCGGCGCGGGCGTACTTCTCCGCCGCCTCCTTGAACCGCCCGGAGTCGAAGGCGCGCTTCGCCTCGACCTCGAGCTTCTCGGCGCTCTGCGCGAAAGCGATCGCGGAAACGAGGAGCAGGATCGCGAGCGCCGCGAGCGTCCGGACCGCGCGGCCTCTCACTGTCCTCCGATCCCCTGATCGACGGCCACCGCGGCGGGGGGCGTCCACGGGCTTTCCCCCCGTTCGGGAACGGTGATCTGCTGAGTCACGGGCTGGAAGCCCTCCCGGTGGAGCGTGACGCTGTAGGTCCCTTTCGGCAGGCGGAGCCGCGAAGCCTGCGGAAGGCTGCCCTTGTACTTCCCGCCGATGATGACGGAGGCCCCGGCCCACGAGGGGTCGGCTTTGATCACGAGATACCCGACCGGGAACTGGTATGCGATGGTGTTGGATTCTTTGGGCCCGACTTTGAATTCGCGCTGATAGGGCTCGAGCCCCTCGGCTTCGAAGCGGAGGCGGTGCATCCCTTCGGCGAGCTCGAGCGTCCGGGCCGGTATCGAGGGGCCGATCACTCTTCCGTCGACGGAGAGGGTCGCGACCGGAATCGAGCTGAATTGGACGCGCCGCTTTGCGGCGGACGCGGAAGCGGCGGCGGGCGGCGCTTCGCGCACGGCCGACGCCGCCTGCGGCGGTGGCTCGGCCTTCGGCCTGGCGTTGACGGAAGGCGGCTTCGGAACGTTCGGTTCCTTTCCGAGTTGCGGCTCGGGAAACTCGATCGGCGCGGCCTTCTCCGCACTCTTCGCCGCGGCCCCCGGCGGCGCGGGGGGCGCTGCCGCCTTCCCGCGACTCAGATAGAGGAACGCGACCAGTCCGGCGACGACGACTGCCGCGACCGCGATGAAAATCGGCGTGCGGCTCGGCGCGGCGGGCGGCACGAGCGCGATCTCCGCGCTCTTACCGGCAATCGTCGCTTCACCGGGCGCGTCGTCGGGATCGCGGAAGTTCACGAGCTCGAGCCCGGCTTTCTTCCGCAACGAGCCGGACGCCGGGGTCGCGTCGACAGCGGCGGGAACCCGCGCCAGAGATCCGGAAGGCGGCGTGATCGAGGAAGGCACGATGCCGCCGGAGGGCGTCATGAGCGTCGCGTCCATGTCTTCGGCCGGCAGGACCGCCGTCGGGAACTGCGCCGAGGACCCGGCCATCTCGCGCTGGACGTTCAAGAGGTCCTGTTTCAACGCGTCCATCGAGGGATAGCGCTTCTCCCGCTCCTTCTCCATCGCACGGTTGACGGCGACGACGAGGGTCGGGGGAGCGTCGGGAGAGAGAGTCTCGACGGGCTCGGGCGTCTCGTTCAGGATCTTGTAGAGAACGGTCGAGAGGTGCTCTCCCCGGAACGGCTTGCGGAAGGTCAGGAGCTCGTAGGCGAGAATCCCCAGCGAGAAGATGTCGGTCCGGCGATCGACCGGCTCTCCACGGATCTGCTCGGGAGCCAGGTAGGCGGACGTCCCGAGCGTGATGCCGGTCTGGGTGAGATTCGACTCGGTCTGGAGCGACTTCGCGATTCCGAAGTCCATGATCTTGACCGATCCGTCCTCGAGGATCCGCACGTTTGCGGGCTTGATGTCGCGGTGGATGATTCCCGCGGCATGCGCGTACGCGAGCCCGTCGGCAATGGCCACGAGGATCTCGACCTTCCGGAGAATCGGAAACGGCTCGGCGCGCTTGATCTTTTTGTCGAGATCCTCGCCGGAGAGGAACTCTTGCACGATGTAGGGAATGCCGTTCTCGACGCCGAAGTCGTAAATCGTGGTGATGTGGCGGTGGTGCAGATTGCCGGCGAGCTCGGCCTCCCGGAAGAACCGGCTCTTGATCTCCTCGTCGTTCAGCTGGCAGGTCTTGATCGCGACCGTTCGCTTGATGTACGGGTCGCGTCCGCGATAGACGGCGCCGAAGCCCCCGGCCCCGATCTTTCCGGTGACTTCGTATTTGCCGATCTTTTCCGGCAGCTGGGTATCTTCCGCCATCTGTTCCTTCGAGGGGCGCCGGCAAGTTTAATCGATTGAGCGAGGCGGCGAAATGCAATGGAACGCCCTCGGGCGGGGAAACCGACGTCGGATCGAGAAATTGCATCCTCCCGGTAGACTTCGCACCGTGAAGGCGTTCGGGCGCCTGCTGGTCTCGACCCTCCTCGGGCTGACGCTCCTCTTGTCCGAACCCGGCTGCCGTCGCGAAAAAGCCGTCCCGAAACGGCCCGTGAGCTCATCCGTTCGTCTTTTCCCGGTCAAGTTCGAGCCCCCGCCCGACGGCCTCCTGAGCGATCGCCACCTGGACCTCTACGTGAAGGTGCGGCGCGCGGCGCGGGAGCGGTCCGAGTCCGACGCGGCCCGGGCACTCGGCGTCGATCCGGACGAATTCGCCTGGACTCGCGCTCGAATCGTCGAAGCTCTCGTGGCCTTAGACGAGACGCGGGTCCGCGAGGCCTCCGCCGAGACCTACGCGCGCGCCATCGCTTCGCTCCGGCAGACTCTCCGGAGCGTGCGCGACGCCTCGACCGCCCGAACGATCGAGACGCAGATTGCCGGTCTCGAGCGCGAAAGAGGAGGAATGCGGCGAGCCGATCCCCTGCCGCCGGGCCTCGCCGCAAACACCCGGAAGGTCGTAACCCGCCGCGCCGAGCTCGAAGCCGCTCTCCGGTGACCGAGCTCGAAGAGTTTCTCTCCGAGGAGATCGAAAGGGGCTCCTTTCCGGGCGCCGTCGCCTTGGTCGGCGGCGCCGAGGAAGTCGCCGAAGTGGCCGCTGCCGGGCGCTCGGTCCGCGAGCCCGAGGAAGTCGTGGTCTCCGCCGACACGGTCTTCGACCTCGCCAGTCTGACGAAGCCGCTCGTCTGCGGTGCTCTCGTCGCGGCAGTCTCACCCCCCCTCGACCTCCGTTCCCCTCCGGGACGGTATCTCCCGGAGTGGAAAGCGATCCGTTACGACGGCATCACCCTCGAGTCCCTTCTGACCCACACCTCGGGGCTTCCCGCCTGGTATCCGCTCTACGCTCGCGGAGAGGGCGCCGCGGCCTATCGGCGAACGCTCGCTTCGATCGAGCCGGAAGCGAAGGCGGGCGAGCGCGTGATTTACAGCGATCTGAATTTCCTCCTCTTCGGAGACCTGCTCGAGGCCCATCTCTCGGCCCCGCTCGACGCGGCGTTCGCGACCCTCGTCGCGGCGCCGGCGGGATCGGCCTCGAGGTTTCTGCCCGGCCGCGCTCCGACCGTGGCAGCCACCGAAAAAGGGGACGTGACGGAGAGACGGATGACGGCGGAGATGGGGCTCTCCTACCCCCGTTTTCGCGACGGCGTCGTCTGGGGAGAGGTTCACGACGGAAATGCCCATCGTCGCGGAGGCGTCGCGGGCAACGCCGGCCTCTTCGGGAGTGCGCGCGACGTCTGGTCGCTCGCCCGGCCGTGGCTCGATCCGTCCCGGGCGGAAATGCGGCGCGACCGAACGGCGCGGCTCGCGGAGGCTCGCGGCCTCGCGTGGCAGGGAACCCGCGGGGCGGGCTCGGCGGTTCCCGCGATGCCGGCCTCCGGCTTCGGGCATACGGGCTTCACGGGGACCTCCGTGTGGCTCGATCCGGAGGCGGGACGGATTGCCATTCTCTTGACCAACCGCATCCATCCCGAAGTCCGCCCGGTCGACTTCAATCGCGTGCGGCGGAGGTTCCACGAGGTCGTCTGGGCCTGACGAAACCAAGTCCTTTCGCGTGGTATAGATAACGACGTGGGGAATTCATCGGAAATCGTGATCGTCGAGGGGGCGCGGACGCCCCTGGCCGAGTACAACGGGTCGTTCTCCGAGATCTCGGCGATCGACCTGGGCGTGGTGGCCGCGAAGGAGGCGCTCGCCCGTTCCGCGACGGATCCCGCCGAGGTCGACCATGTGATCTTCGGCAATGCGCTCCAGACCTCCGGCGACGCGATCTACGGGGCCCGGCACGTGGGTCTGAAGGCCGGGGTGCCGAAGGAAGTCCCGGCCTTGACCGTGAACCGGCTGTGCGGGTCGGGCTTCGAATCGATCGTCCAGGGGGCCCAGCGAATCCTCCTCGGCGAGGCGACGACCGTCCTCGCGGGAGGAATGGAGAACATGTCGCAGGCCCCGCACGTGATCCGCGGAGCGAGGCGGGGGCTGCGCTTCGGCCAGGGACAGCTCGAGGACTCCCTCATGGTCGCTCTCTTGGACAGCTGGTGCGGTCTGTACATGGCGCAGACCTCGGACCGCGTCGCGGCGAAATACGGAATCTCCCGGCAGCAGCAGGACGAATACGCGCTGTCGTCCCAGAGGCGCGCGGCCGCGGCGTGGGAGAGCTGCCGGCTTTCGGAGGAAATCGTCGGGGTTGACGTCCAGTCCGGCCGCAAGGCGGTGCGCGTGGATCGGGACGACCACATGCGCCCCGACACTACGATCGAGGCGCTCGCGAAGCTGCCGCCGTCCTTCGGAAAAGACGGGCAGGTCACCGCAGGCAACGCCTCGGGAATCGTCGACGGCGCGGCCGCCGTGGTGGTCACGACCGCGGAGAACGCGCGGCGCAAGGGGACGAAGCCGCTCGGCCGGCTGGTCTCGTGGGCCGTGGTCGGATGCGACCCGGAACTGATGGGACTCGGTCCGGCCCCGGCCGCGCGCATCGCGCTCGAGAAGGCGGGAATCTCCAAAGAGGACGTCGATCTCTGGGAAATCAACGAGGCCTTTGCGGGCCAGATCCTCGGAGTCGTTCGCGAGCTCGGTCTCGACCTCGCAAAGTTGAACGTCAACGGCGGAGCGATCGCGCTCGGCCATCCACTTGCCGCCACGGGCACGCGCCTGACCCTGACGCTCTTGAAGGAGCTCCGGCGGCGCGGCGCGCGCTACGGCCTCGCCGGCGCATGCATCGGCGGCGGGCAGGGGATCGCGGTCGTCCTCGAGTCGGTTGGATCGTAGGGCGCGTTGCTGACCTGGACGGAAAGAATTCTCTCCTTTCCGGTCCGGACGGCGGCGGTCGCGGAATTTCTCCGTGAGCTCTCGGCGAAGGGTTGGGGAGATCTGAACGGAGTGCTCGCGACTCTGAACGACGGCGATCTCTGCCACGAAGTGCTCGACCACTGGCTGGAAAGAGGATGGATCGTCCGCGCCCCGAGCTCCGCCGTGACCGCGCTCGTGGGACCGCGATTCTCCCGGAAGCTGACGATACGGGAGTTTTGCGGGGAGGAAGGCGGAGAGGTGGAAGAAGAGATTGGCGACGTCGCGCCCTTGACCCCCGGCGCCTCTCCCGGGAAGGAAGAGCCATGAAGATCACCCGGGTCGGTGTCTTGGGCGCGGGACTCATGGGCTCGGGGATCGCGGAAGTGTGCGCGAAGAGCGGTTACGAGACCATCGTTCGAGAGATCTCCGACGAGCTGGTCGCAAACGGAGTCGGCCGGATCGAGTCCTCGCTCGCCAAGGCCGTCGACCGGGGCAAGCTCGCCGCCTCGGATCGGGACGCCGCCCGCGGACGACTTTCGGCGACGACGAAGGTCGAGGATCTGTCCCGGTGCGACCTCGTCATCGAGGCGGTCGTCGAGAACCTGGAGGCGAAGAAAGAGCTCTTCCGCGAGCTCGACGGCCTGTGCCGCGACGAGACGATCTTCTGCTCGAACACCTCCTCGCTGACCATCACCGAGCTCTCCGTGGCGACGCGACGCGCCGACCGCTTCGCGGGACTCCATTTCTTCAACCCGGTGCCGGTGATGAAGTTAGTCGAGGTCGTTCGAACGATCGCGACCTCGGAGGAGACGGTTGCAACGGTGTTCGACTTCGCGAAGTCGCTCGGAAAAGATCCGATTCTCGCACACGACAACTCCGGATTCATCGTGAACCGCCTCCTCGTCCCGTACCTGCTCGACGCCGTGCGCGCGCTCGAAGAGGGCGTCGGCACGAAGGAGGACATCGACAAAGGAATGGAGCTCGGCTGTGGCCATCCGATGGGGCCGCTGAAGCTCCTCGACTTCGTCGGACTCGACACGACCTACGCGATCGCGGAGATCATGTTCGCCGAGTACCGCGAAAAACGCTTCGCGCCGCCGCCGCTCTTGAAGCGGATGGTTCTCGCCGGCCGCCACGGCCGCAAATCGGGTCGCGGCTTCTACGAGTACGGGTCATGAGCTCGGGCTTCGTTCGGGTGGAGAACCCGGAAGCGGGAATCCGCGTCGTCACCGTCGACCGTCCCGAGAAGCTGAACACGCTGAACAGGGCGGTGATCGAAGAGCTGTCGCACGCGATCGCGGCCGCGGAGTCGGACACGGCGCTGCGTTGCCTCGTCTTCACCGGGGCGGGGGAGAAGGCGTTCATTGCGGGCGCGGACATCGGCGAGCTCGCGAAGCTGACCCCGATCGAAGGGCGCGAGCACTCGCGCCGAGGACAGAGGCTTCTCGATCGGATCGAGGGCTTTCCGGTTCCGACGATCGCCGCGATCAACGGTTACGCCTACGGCGGCGGGCTCGAGCTCGCGATGGCGTGCGCGATCCGCATCGCGTCGGAGAACACGCGAATGGGACTTCCCGAGACCTCGCTCGGCATCATTCCCGGCTACGGCGGCACGCAGCGGCTCGCCCGCCTCGTGGGTCCTGCACGGGCGCTTCACCTCGTGCTCACGGCGGAGAAAGGGCTGACCGCCGCGGAGGCCGAGCGGATCGGGCTCGTCAACCGGGTCGTACCCGCGGGGCAGGCGCTGCCTGCGGCCCTCGAGACGGCGCGAAAGATCGGGGCGAACGGGCCGGCGGCGTGCCGGTTCGCGCTCGAAGCGATTCGGCGCGGGCTCGACGTGCCGCTGGCGGAAGGTCAGGTCCTCGAGGCGACCCTGTTCGGCCTCTGCGCCGCGACGGAGGACATGAAAGAAGGAATGAGCGCGTTCTTGGAAAAGCGGCCGCCGAGGTTCACCGGGAGATAGCGGCACCTGATAAACTGAGTTTTCCGTGCATCCGCCAGAGTCGGATCTGATCTACGACTGGAACCGGGCGGGGGGGGCGGTCTTCCCCGCGCGCGGAAAGGTCGAGCTCGACGACGAGACGCTGCGCGACGGCCTCCAGTCCCCCTCGGTCAAGAGTCCCCCGATCGATCAGAAGCTGCGGCTCCTGCACCTGATGGAGTCGCTCTCGATCGACTCGGCCGACATCGGTTTACCCGGCGCGGGACCCCACGTCGTCGCGACCGTGACGCGGCTCGCCCGCGAGATCGTCGAGAACAAGATGAAGATCCGCCCGAACTGTGCGGCCCGCACGGTCGAGGCGGACATCCGGCCGATCATCGACATCTCCCAGAAGGTCGGGTTGCCGATCGAGGTCGCCTGTTTCATCGGGTCCTCGCCGATCCGGCAATACGCCGAGGACTGGGATCTCGATCGCCTGCTGCGGCTCTCGGAGAATGCGGTCTCGCTCGCGGTGCGGGAAGGCCTTCCGGTCATGTACGTCACCGAGGACACGATTCGCGCACAGCCGGACCACGTCCGCGCCCTCTACACGACGGCCCTTCGGGCAGGCGCGCAGCGGATCTGCGTCTGCGACACGGTCGGACACGCGACCCCGAATGGTGTTCAGAACCTGATCCGCTTCGTGTGCGCCCTCGTCGACGAGGTGAATCCCGATGCGAAGATCGACTGGCACGGCCACCAGGACCGGGGTTTCGGCGTGCAGAATTCGCTCTGGGCGCTGGAATCCGGCGCGCACCGGGTTCACGCCTGCGCGATCGGCATCGGCGAGCGCGTCGGCAACACGCCGATGGACCAGCTCCTCGTGAACCTGCAGCTCCTCGGCTGGATCGACCGGGACCTGACGAAGCTCCACGAATACTGCGAGCTCGCCTCGCGCGCCACCGGGGTTCCGATTCCGGACAACTACCCGGTCGTGGGCAGGGACGCGTTCCGCACCGGTACCGGAGTCCACGCCGCGGCGATCATCAAGGCCCGGAAGAAGGGGGACGACTGGCTCGCCGACCGCGTCTACTCCGGCGTTCCGGCGGGAATGGTCGGCCGGACGCAGACGATCGAGGTCGGACCGATGAGCGGGATCTCGAATGTGCAGTGCTGGCTCGAGAACCACGGTATCCCGGCTCGACCGGAGCTCGTCGATGCGATCTTTCAGCGGGCGAAGGAGAGCGATCGGATTCTGACCGACGAGGAGATCCTCTCGCTCGTCCACGGGCTCACTCCCGCGGCGGCGGCGCACTGATTCCCCTTCGCGGCGACTTTCTCGAGCGATCGCTGCCTACCTACCTCGACCACCTCGCTGTGGAGCGGGGCCTCTCCCGCGCGAGCATCGACGCCTATCGCCGGGACCTCGAGGCGTTCGGGCGCTGGATCGCGGTCGCCCGGACCCCGGCCTCCCGCGCGCGGCGCGACCATCTCGTCGCGTATCTGCGCCATCTCCGGACCCGGGGTCTCTCGTCACGCTCCGCCTCGCGGGCTCTCTCCGCCGTACGCGGCTTTTACCGGTTCGCGACCGCCCACCTCGGCTTTCCGGCGGATCCCACCGACGATCTGTCGAATCCGAAGACGGGCTTCTCCCTTCCGCGTACCCTGACGGAGAGGGAGATCGAGGCGCTGCTCGCGGCGCCGGACGTCGGGCAGCCGCTCGGCTTGCGCAACCGGGCGATGCTCGAGCTCCTCTACGCCTCCGGTCTCCGAGTCTCGGAGCTCGTTTCGCTGCCCCGCGACCGCGTCGACTTGGAGAGCCGGATCCTGCGCGTTTCGGGAAAAGGAGGACGGGAGCGCCTCGTTCCGTTCGGGAAGTCGGCCGAGGCCTGGGTCGAGCGGTATCTGGAGGAAGTGCGGCCCCGTTTCGACAAGAAGGGGAGGCCCGAGATCTTCCTTTCCGCCCGCGGCGGCGCCATGACGCGCCAGCGTTTCTGGCAGCTGATCGAGGGTTACGGCCGGTCCGCCGGAATCCGGAAGAGGCTCGCCCCCCATGCCATCCGGCACGCTTTCGCCACCCATTTGCTCGAGCGCGGGGCAGACCTGCGAGCCCTGCAGATGATGCTCGGACACGCCGATATCTCGACGACTCAGATCTATACGAGGGTTTCGGCGGGCCGCCTGCGCGCCGTCTACGATCGTTTTCATCCACGCGCCCGGTCCGCGGTCCGTGGCAAGATAAAGGCATGAGCCGAGAGGAATTCTCCCCCGGGGAGCATGGTTTGACCGATCGAATGCCCCGGCAATCCACTTTCGCGGCGGCGGCTCTCCTGGCCGTCCTTTTCGGCGCCGCTCCGGTGCGAGGGGAGCTCGTCGTGTTCACCGACGGTCGGACGGTCAAGGCGGCCGGCTACGAAGTGGTGGGCGACGAGGTCGAGATCCGACTCCGCGGCGGCGGCAGCTACCTGGTGGATATGGCGCTCGTCGATCGGATCGTGGAAGACGAGGTGGAGGTCTCGGAAATCGAAGTGAAGGAAGTCGGTTTCGACGAGAAGGTCGCCTACGACCTTTCGTACAAGGAGGAGCGCAAGCCGCTCTTCGGGACCGCTTTCGACGCAATCATCCAGGCCGAGGCGAAAAGGCACGACGTGGACGCGTCGCTGGTCTCCGCCGTCATCCGCGCGGAGTCCAACTATGAGCCGAAGGCGATTTCCCGGAAGGGCGCCCGGGGGCTCATGCAGTTGATGCCGGCGACCGCGCAACGGCTCGCCGTCGCCCGTCCGTTCGATCCCGCATCGAACGTCTCTGGCGGCGTCCGGTATCTGAAGGAGCTCCTCGAACGGTTCCATCACCGGCCCGACCTCGTTCTCGCGGCCTACAACGCCGG